>MHRQ01000032.1 GCA_001821015.1 Candidatus Taylorbacteria bacterium RIFCSPHIGHO2_02_FULL_46_13 | reverse complement strand
TTTAGTCACTAAATCTGTGATGAAAGGCTTATAAGCAGATGGGAAGTATGGCTTATAACGGAGAACCGGAGGCGGTCTTTCCGAAACGTAATGTTTCGGTTTTCGACCTCTAGGAACACCGTGGGAAGTCGAGAGAAGTAATTAAACAAAACAGTGAACTTAACACAAAAGCAGGAATCAATCCTCTTGGGAACGATTCTCGGAGACGGATATCTGCAAAAAACAGGGCTGAAAAATGCCCGGCTAAGATTAGAGCATGGTGAGGACCAAAAAGATTATATTGTCTGGAAAGGCAAGCAGTTTCCGAGACTATTTCTCGGGAAGCCAACATATCTTGAACGTTTGCATCCAAAGACAAACCATGTGTATAAATATTGGCGATGGCAATCAAATTCAACGCCTATTTTAGGCACGTGGCACCGCTTGTTCTACCAGAACGGCAAAAAGTGCCTGCCTCAAGATTTGGTGAAAATGTTAAGTCAGCCGTTAGCGTTAGCGGTGTGGTATATGGATGATGGAAGTTTCTATCAAAATAACCACAATCGCTATAGCATGATATATCTCGGATGTGTTTCTTTGAGTGAAGCGAAAACAGCCTCTGAGGCAATTTCGCGGAACTTTAATATCCATCCGCGGGTATACGACAAGAAAAAGAAGGGGTATGCCCTTTTCTTTCCGGTCACAGAGACGAGGAAGTTGCATGACCTAATACGGCCGTTAATGCTTCCTCTCTTTAATTACAAACTATATTCTCTTTGACCCCGTAACGACTTGTTCGCTCATTGCGGACGGAGTTCTGTGTAAATCGCAGAGCTAAGACGCCATCTCCAGCCCTTCGAGTGAAGAGCTGGATGAAGATATAGTCTAGTACTGAAAAGTATTGAACAGGCTAGTTCCGCCTAAGAGTCCATATCGACGGCGGAGTTCGGCACCTCGATGTCGGCTCAACTTATCCTGGGGGTGGAGAAGCTCCCAAGGGTTTGGCTGTTCGCCAATTAAAAAGTTACGTGAGCTGGGTTCAGACCGTTCAGGACGTATATCGTGTAGCACGTAGCGTGGAGCGCAAGAATCTTTTTGCGTTTCGCGTTACAGGTTATACGTTTTGCGCTTTGGACAGTCTGAATCCGAGGTAATAAACGACATCATTGCGGCGGTCTCAAGAAGTAATTCTTGAGTGCTATTAAGTTGACTAAAATCGGTGGAATCCTAACGCAATCAATGCGTGGACAATACCGAGGGAAGTTTGATTAAGTATTTTAGTTGGTATAGTGTGTTGAAATGGGTATAGAATCCATACCAAAAGAAAATTCAGATTGGGACCAACTTCAGGAAGAATGGAGTCGGGCGGTTGACGCATTGGGTTCTGACAATCTGAATCTTCTTCAACTAACTAATAGAGCTGACAATAAATAAGGCATAGAAGTAGCAGAAAAATATCTTAAGGATAATTTCGAAACATTATCCCAAGAGCAAAGAAATTTTCTGCTCTTAAGTCTTAGAATAAAGAACAAAGCTCTTCAATCTCAATCAAAACACTCCGTAGAGACTACACGTTGACCGGCTTGTATTTCTGAAAGCTCTAAGCGCCAAGCTTAAAGCCCTAAGCTATCCAAGTTGATGATATAGTCCAATGCACACCGTAAGGTGTGGCAAATCTTGTGCATATTGGTAGAAGGAGGTGCACAAGAATAACATGCGCGAGACAGGTTGGTCTCCTATCTACTGCAGGCGTTGATTCTTGAGGGGAGTCTTCATTAGTACGAGAGGACCGTGAAGACCCGACCTCTGGTGTATCGGTTGTTCCTGCCAAGGGCATTGCCGAGTAGCTATGTCGGGAACGGATAAGCTCTGAAAGCATCTAAGAGCGAAGCCGTCCCCAAGATGAGGAATCGTTGAGACTCGTGGAAGATGACCACGTTGATAGGCTCTAGGTGTAAGCCCAGTAATGGGTGTAGCCGAGGAGTACTAATTCGTCGAATCTTCCTATTAGGAAATTTGAAAGTCATACGCGCGAAGCGCGCAAGTTGCAAGTTTATAAAGTAAAAAGTTTCAAGTATGAAGACTTGAGAAGAGCTCTGACTTTCTTAACTTGCCACTTTCTAACTTTTTAACTGCTGCACTTTGCGCAGTATCTGCTTGCCCGTTTGAATTTTTCTTAAAAATTCAGTTGGGCTGATTCATATTGAAAATTTTGTTTTGCTTGCCCGTTAAGTTTGTGGAATAAACTTTTCGGGGTGGCATAATTTGAAAAGATTAAAAGCAGTGTCTTGGTGATTTAACGCGATGGCAACACCTCTTCCCATTCCGAACAGAGCAGTTAAGCATCGTAGTGGCGATGGTACCCGCGCTTGCGCGGGGAGAGTAGCTAGTCGCCAAGACACTGCTTTTAATATTGACGTTCTTGTCACTCACAGGTAATTTTCTGCTGAAAATTCCTGCGACGCCTATCGGTAGTTGATAGGCACCTGTAGACGGCCCTCCTCGCGCCGCCGCGCTCCGTCCTTGCAAAGCTCCACCCAGTAGGTGATTGTGCTCAATCACATATTCGCTTCTCACCTCTTCCCATTCCGAACAGAGCAGCCCGAACAAAATTTTCTCTGCAATTTTTGAACGGGTAAATTAAGCATGGCAGTGTCGAGAGAGCTTGCCGTCCTAAGTTTTGCTTCGCAAAATATTGGCGGGTAAAATAGCCACTAGTTCACGGCATTTGACTTTTCATTTTTAATCGAATAGTATCCAGAATGGAAACATACGTAGTAAAGGAAAGGAGAGGCATCATGAAAGATAGAACGGTTATTCTGTTGTCATTTTTCGGTTTAGCAACTTTGCTCGGAACGATTTTTCTGTACAACACTGGCTTCCATCAGATCGCTTTGTCGGTGTATGTAGGAGGTTTGTATGTCATTCGTTCCTGTTGTTATCGTGCCAGCCGCGAACCATGGCTGGCTTTTCTTATTCCTAATTCATAATTCTCTGCTATCATAGAGCGTATGCTTTCGTGGGGAACCAAAAGGAAACTGCTTATCACGCTCGCTGTTTGCGCAATCGGCGTCTTGATTTTAGTTTGGTATATTGCCACTGCGTTTTACCGTGCACCGACATGTAGTGACGGGAGACAGAATGGCAATGAAACTGGGGTAGATTGTGGGGGTTCTTGTGCGAAGGTCTGCCTCAATCAAGCTCTTCCGACCATTGTACATTGGCAGCGCGCGTTTTTGGTATCTCGAGGAAGGTACAACGCTGTCGCATACGTAGAAAATCCAAATCTTCATTCAGGAGCAAAAGACGCGCCGTATGTTTTTAAGCTGTATGACGGGGACAGTATTTTGGTCGCGGAGCGGGCAGGTTCAACGGTGATTCCACCGCATGGCGTAGTGGCGGTTTTTGAGGCGAATATTTACACCGGAGATCGCCCGCCGGCGAGAGTTGAATTTTCGTTTGATACACCTCCAGTGTGGGTGGCACTGTCTGCCGCCCCCCCAGAGCTTTCAGTTTCCGGGCAAAATATTATAGATGTCCAAACAACGCCATTAATTCAGGCTCACATTTCAAACAATGGCAAACAGAGGCTCGGTAGTTTCCCACTGGTGGCTATCGTCTATGATGAGAACAATAATGCCCGTGCAGTTTCACAGACAGTCTCTGATCCGCTTAGTCCGAATTCTTCCTTGCCCGTTATTTTTTCGTGGCCGTCGCCATTTGATTTTGTACCGGCACGAATAGAAATTATTCCCAAGGTTTATCCCGGGGTAAACTATTGATGTGTCCCGTTAGAGATCGCTTAGTTATGAAATACACCAGTGAGTTCAAACAAAAGAGAACACTATGTTTTTGATGCTAATCTCAAACAAACTACGGAAGGGCCTGACGCGATTCAATTTTACACGGTCGTCTTTATTTATTGTTGAGATTAGTGAACGCCCTTTGATAAAAAGATTAGGCGCTTCCTATCTCTAACGGGATGGAGCGTCTCTCTGTCTCGGCTTTGTTTTCGGGCTTTAAAAAACGTATCAATAGCGCTAGTGGCATTGATTGGCTGCTTTTCTTTGCTACCATTCCAATTTTGGGGGCGGGTCTTTTGACCATGAATTCTTTCGTCAGCCCGAATGCTCTTTTTACTCGTCAGGTGTATTGGGCCGTGATCTCTTTACTAGCTTTCTTTTTTTTGAGTTTTATTGATTTTCGGTTTTTGCGTCGCACCGCTGTTCTTGTCGCACTATTTTTAGTCTCGGTGCTTGTGCTTGTGGGTTTGTTCATCGTCGCTCGCGAAGTAAGGGGCACGCAGAGCTGGCTTACGTTCGGTGGCTTTTCCATTGAGCCGGTAGAGCCTATTAAGCTGGTGCTCATTTTGATTCTGGCGAAATATTTTTCCCGTCGTCACATTGAGATTGCCAATATTCGGCACATCTTCGTCTCGGGATTCTACGCGTTCGTGATTTTTTCCCTTGTGTTGCTTCAGCCTGATTTTGGTTCGGCTATGATTATTTTTTGTATTTGGCTTGGCATGGTAACAGTCTCTGGGATTTCAAAAAAACATCTTGCCGCGGTCTTTTTAATCCTCGCGCTTTCGTTTGCAGGTCTTTGGTTTTACGTCTTCAAAGACTATCAAAAAGAGCGGATTCATACGTTTCTTAACCCCTTAACCGATATTCGCGGCGCAGGATATAACGCGTATCAGTCCACTATTGCAGTGGGTTCTGGAGGCCTTTGGGGGAAGGGTGTTGGATTAGGCAGTCAATCTCGTTTGAATTTCTTGCCCGAATACGAAACAGATTTTATTTTTGCCGCGTTTGCTGAAGAGTGGGGTTTTGTCGGGGTTGTGATACTGCTCGGGCTTTACAGCGTGCTGATTTGGCGGATTCTAGTAAACAGCATGCATGGGGCGACCAACTTTGAGATTTTATTCGGTTTCGGCCTCGCGGTTTTTTTCATAAGCCACATTTTTATCCATATCGGTATGAACATAGGCTTGTTGCCTATTACCGGTATTACTCTGCCATTTGCAAGCTATGGGGGTTCGCACCTCATCACAGAATTTGCAGGACTTGGGATTTTAATGGGTATGCGCCGCTATTCTCATGCGGCGCATAAAGACGTAGTAAAAAACGAGTTTCTGGGGCCAAGATAAGAAAGCTTAGGGCTTGGTGCTGGGAGCTTAGAGCTTTAAGAGAAAGTCAATTATGAATAAGGAATAATGAATTATGGAAAAGAAAAACTCAACTTACCGCAGTTGGGTAAATTGAGTTTTACGCGTAGAGTGAATTACTACTTCAGGCGATAGAGAATGCTGATTGCCATGGAGCCCGACCCAAGTTCCGACTGTAAGGACAACACCTCGATCTTTCCCGAATTCTTCTTGAGCCAATCGTTTGCTTGTTTCTCCGTGTCATCAACGCTGTCTTTGAAGAAGACGATTACTTGGTACATGAGTAGCTATATTTGGTGTATTATTTCGGGACACCGAGGCCTCCTTTCAAGAGCCAACCCGTTTGAATTCAAAGTCCTAACTAACGATAGGGTAACATGTCATTGAGATTCTGTCAAGCTTTTGTTGAAATAGCCCTCTGTTAAGGGTTTTTATAGAGCCGTTCGGTAGTGGTGAGCATCTTTTCAAAAGAGAATTTAGTCGTGACAACTTTTTTAAGCGCCGTGCCATATTTAATGCGTTCCTCGGGGTGTTCAATCAAAAATATTAGAGCGTGTTCTAGTTCGCCTGTATTTTTCGGGTTAACCAGTAGGCCTGATTTCCCATCCTCCATGATTTCGGGAATACCCCCGACTTTACTTGCAATAACAGGCAGGCCAGCGGCTCCGGCTTCTAGAATGACGTAGGGTAGACCTTCCTTACGCGATGTTAAGGTGAAGATATCAAAGGCCTTTAGATATTCTCGCGCGTTAGGAATGGCGCCAAGGAGAAATACTGAATTTTCTAAGTCTCGTTTTTTAATTTGAGCTTCAAGTACTGTGCGTAGCTCACCTCCACTAATAATGACAAAAATAGCTTCTGGACGAGTCTTCTTTATCTGACCCATTGCTTCAATTATAAAGTCCAGACCTTTATTTTTGTGTAATTCGGAAATCGTCCCAATCACAAAACCTTGCGATATATCGCACGAAATCCTGGTGCCTAATTCTTTTCGTGATTCCTCACGACTTTTGAATGTTATTTCCGTCAGGCCGTTATGTATGAGCACCAATTTTTTCTTGGTGAAGGGGAGTTCTGCCATCTGTTCGTATTCCCGCTGTGCAATCACAATAACTGAATGGCATAGAACCACATTCAGCCACTGCAGAAATTTGATAACGGCCTTCTGCCACATGGGTCGCTTTTCATTGAACGTCCAGCCGTGAACTGTATACATAATACGAGCTTGGGGCTTGGAGCTTGGGGCTTGGAGTAAATTACAAAGTTTGCCGGCCAGCGCTCCGAGCCCGCCGATTTTTGCGCTGTTGAGGTGAATCACATCAGGCTGTTCCCTGCGAAATATTTTTATCAGATCAAAGATTACCATTGCATCAGGAAGAGGATTTACATCCCTTGCCAGGCGGGGGATTGAGATAGTTCGGATTCCGCTTTCGGCAAGCCGTTTGCTAAGCTCTCCATCCTGTCCAAATGCCACTATAACCTCAAATTTGTCTTTGGGAAGGTGAGTTGCCAGATCAAAGACGTAGCGTTGCGCTCCACCCCAATTAGATTTTGTAATAATAAAAAGAATCTTCTGTTTCATATGTGTTTGAAAAATCTAATTAGGGTGGAGCGAGATAGGGGTCGGGAAAGAGGACTCTTCCCCGTACAGGAGAGTAGCTCCACTGCTAAAGTGGAGCGTTGAGAACCGAGGGTTCTCAAGGAGGCGCTGCGCCGACGCCTCACCCCAGTTTGATTTGATTATAACGTAAAGAATCTTTGTTTTTTTGACCTCTGTCATATAACCTTTATAACTTACCATAACGCTTGCCATTCGTCATTTTTGTTGTAGTATAGGCTTTCATGATAGCCCCCAATCGTTTTGAGAAGTGGCTTTTGTTTGCCGGTGATGTGGCCGCTTTCTTTGCGGCCTTGTGGCTTATGCTACTTTTGCGCTATGGTAAATTCCCCGATACGAATGTATTCTTCCTTCACTTAGCCCCGTTCTCTATCCTTTTTTTGGTGTGGCTCCTTGTTTTCTTCATTGCGGGACTCTATCAGAAGCACACGGTAATTCTGAAGAGCCGTCTCCCAACGCTTCTGTTTAATACCTTGGTGGTGAACACTGTCGTCGCGGTATCATTCTTCTATTTCATTCCGTACTTTGTCATTACTCCGAAGACCAACCTGTTCATTTACCTCGCGGTGTCTTTTGCGCTTATTTTACTCTGGCGTATTTATGGTTTTCCGCTTTTGGCGAGTCGGCGCAAACAAAACGCGTTGCTTATTGGTAGAGGGGAAGAGATGCGTGAACTGTATGACGAAGTCAACAACAATTCTCGTTATTCCATACGCTTTGTTTCATCAATTGACCTGGGTAGTATTGATAAACTGGATTTTCAGGAAGAAGTGATGAAAACCATTTACGCGCAGGAGGTTGCTATCGTGGCGGTTGACTTGCGTAGTGAGAAGATGGCCCCGGTACTCCCACACCTCTATAACCTCATCTTCTCCAAAATCCGTTTCATTGACATGTATAAGATTTACGAGGATATCTTTGATCGTGTCCCGCTCTCGTTGCTTCACTATAACTGGTTTTTGGAGAATATCTCGCTTGCGCCAAAGTTCACGTACGATTTTCTCAAGCGTGCAATGGACCTAGTGATAGCAGGGATTCTTTTTGTGTTTTCACTTCCATTTTATCCGCTCGTTTGGTTGGCTATTAAATTGGATGATCGGGGCCCTCTGCTTATATTTCAGGAACGAATTGGTCGTAACAATAAACCTTTTCGCATTATGAAATTCAGGACCATGACGACTGATGATGGAGGTGTGTATGCTCAGGATTCAGAAAATAAAGTCACGCGTGTAGGTAATTTTCTACGCAAGACCCGTATAGACGAGTTGCCACAGCTTTGGAATGTTTTGCACGGTGATCTTTCCCTTATCGGCCCGCGCCCGGAACTTCCTCCGTTGGTTAAACTTTATGAAAGGGAGATACCGTATTTCAATATCAGACACCTTATCAAGCCAGGACTTTCCGGTTGGGCACAGCTCTATCACGATCGTCATCCACACCACGCGCCATCAATACATGAAACCCGTGTTAAACTCTCACATGATCTCTATTACATCAAGAATCGGTCGCTCATGCTTGATTTAGTTATCGCACTCAAGACCATCAAAGAACTTCTCTCGCGCTCGGGTGTATAAAAATACTAAAATAATAGTTGCACTAGATAGTATATGAAAAAAGCCGTTGTAACCGGAGGAGCGGGATTTATTGGGAGCCATTTAGTTGACGCGCTTGTTGTTGCTGGGTATGAAGTTCACAGTATAGACGCGAGAATCGTCCCGAAGGAGTATGAAAACAAAAAGGCCAAATATCACGAGCAAGATATCAGAAATCTTGATGCGATAATACCCATCATTGACGGCGCGACATGTGTTTTTCATATGGCGGCATTGCCTCGCGTTCAGTATTCCATTGATTTTCCGATAGAAACAAATGAGGTAAATGTAAGCGGTACGGTGAGTATCCTTACGGCTGCGGTAAAAGGTGGTGTCAAGCGTGTTATTTATTCTGCGTCAAGCTCCGCGTATGGAGACCAGCCGACGCTGCCGCTTACAGAGGATATGTTTGCGAATCCCAAAAGTCCCTACGGATTGCAGAAGTATATCGGTGAATTATATTGTCGTGTGTGGGGCGAGGTGCATAAACTACAGACGGTTTCATTGCGTTATTTCAATGTGTATGGGCCACGTTTGAATACTGAAGGCGCCTACGCGCTTGTTATCGCTAAGTTTTTAAAACAGCGCAAAGAAGGCAAGCCAATGACGATTACCGGAGATGGCACACAAACCCGCGATTTCACGCACGTCAGAGATGTGGTGCGGGCGAACATGCTTGCCGCAGAGAGTCCTAAGGTAGGGACGGGAGAAGTCATGAATATCGGCGCAGGACGAAATTTCTCGGTCAACAAAGTAGCTGAACTTATCGGTGGTCCCATTGAGCACATCCCCCCGAGACTTGAGCCGCATGACACGCTTGCCGATAACAGTCTCGCATACAAACTTTTAGGATGGAAACCCGAAGTTTCTTTTGAAGACGGAATTGCAGAGCTGAAAAAAATCTATAAGTTGTAAAGGGTCCTGCACCCTTTGTTGCCGTCCTCCTCGGGAGAGAAAAAGAGGATACTTTTTCTCTCCGCTCACTCGCCCTGACACCAATTTCACTGATACCCATGTATCGGTTTATCCGTTCTGATACGCCACACCTATTCGCACAATGATTGTCTGTTATTCGGTAAAATTGGTGTGAGGGCGAGCTTGGCAATAAAGAAAAGAATCAGAATGACTATCCAAATCAGGAAATTTATCATCCATCTTTAATTATGCTATAGCATAATTAAAGATGGATGATGCATTTCCAAAAATAAAAAAAGAAAACCGCTGGGACGAACCCTGCGGTTTTGTGTAGATGTTATGACGCAATCTTATGAAGTCCAGGGTCAGTCTGTGCGTGCCCCAGTTCGTACGGCGCGGGGACGCGTTTGTTGGGGAATGCGTTAACCCAGAGCCAATAGACTTGTTCGAATTGTTGCAGTTGTAATGATCCAAAGGCGTAGCGGCATTGAGGTATTTTCGCCTGTGTGACAAAAGACTCCCACTTATCGTCGATCTCGTTGAGAATCGCAAACATTGATGAGCTTCTTTCAGCTTTACGAAGTTTCGCGAGCTCAGCAACTTCGCCGAGCATATCACAAAGGACCATTTCAGCAGCTTTTGCGGTTCTCCCCGCCCGCTCGAACTCCAACACGTATTCTCTTGCTTTTTTCATGTGTATAACAGGGTTAAGGTTTATGTTCTAAGGGGAATAATATCATAGTACATTATAGCTGTCAAGTCATTTATCTTTTTTCATAAATCCGCTAGTATAGCTTTTATGTTCAGACAGAGGTTGTTCGCCATCGTCCTCTTGCTTGCCGCGTTCGCGGTCGGTTATTTTGTTTATTCAACCGAGGTGCCAGCCACAAGCAGTGTTACTGCGACGAGCACTCCACCAGTGGCTTCACGATTCGCCTTCAAATTAGGCCTTGATTTAAACGGCGGAAGCCACCTTGTCTATAAAGCGGATATCACCAAAGTAGTCCCTGCTGACGTCGGGTCATCTATGTCAGCTTTGCGGGATGTGATTGAGAATCGGGTTAATACCTTCGGTGTTTCAGAGCCGCTGGTACAGGTAGAGTCAGGCGGAGTAGGCAGTACGATTGATCAGAAATTAATTGTAGAGCTACCAGGGGTGACTGATATTGCCAAAGCGATTGAGCTTATCGGTAAGACGCCACTTTTGGAATTTCGTCTTGCGAGAGAGCAGGCTCCCGCGAAAGGCGCCACCACCACAGCGGTTTTCTTTGAAGATACGGGAATTACAGGGCGGCTGGTACAGCGTGCGCAAGTGCAATTCAATCAAACCACCGGAGCGCCCGAAGTTCTTTTACAATTCAACAGCGAAGGGAAAGATCTGTTCGCAAAAGTAACCAGAGAAAATGTAGGAACGGTGCTCGGCATTTTTCTGGATGGGTCACCTATTTCTCTGCCTGTTATTCGTGAAGAGATTAAAGATGGACAGGCGAATATCAGCGGCAGTTTTACGCCTGACGAGGCAAAGCTATTAGTTCGTGATTTAAACTACGGGGCATTGCCCGTACCTATAGAACTTATTTCAACGCAGAAAGTGGGCGCATCGCTCGGAGAAGGCGCACTACACGGGGGAGTGCAGGCTGGTATCTGGTCATTCATCATCATCGCGCTGTTTCTTATTCTCTGGTACCGCTTGCCTGGCCTTTTGGCTGTCGTAGCCCTCGGTGTTTATACGGCCATCATGCTCGTACTGTTTAAATTGATTCCCGTCACACTCACCGCCGCAGGCATTGCTGGCTTCATTCTTTCCATCGGTATGGCTGTGGATGCGAATATCCTTATTTTTGAGCGCATGAAGGAGGAATTTAGAAAGGGGGGCAATGTAGACGGTGTCATGCGCGAAGGCTTCTCACGCGCGTGGTCTTCTATTCGTGATTCAAATTTCTCCAGCATTATTACAGCCGTGATTCTTTTCTGGTTTTCCAATACCTCCATTGTAAAAGGGTTCGCACTCATCTTTGGCATGGGTGTGCTTGTCTCCATGTTCACCGCAATTACCGTTACAAGGACCTTTCTGTTTGCCGTCAGCCACAAGCGCCACGAAGGAGCGGCCAGATTCTTATTCGGTAGTGGAATGACTAATTCATAATCAAATGTTTGTTGTAACCTACAGAAAATTCTTTTATATTCTCTCCGGCTCGCTGGTGGCTCTCTCCATTCTCGCTGTTTTGGTTTACGGGCTCAATTTTGGCATTGATTTCAAAGGTGGTTCTATTTTGGAGATTAAGTACCAAGCTACGCGGCCTGAGATGTCTTTTGTCAGAGATGAGATTTCAAAAGTGGTGGGGCCTGATGCGTCAGTTCGTCCTATTGGAGAAAACGGTTATGTAATACGAATGCGCTCATTGAGTGAACCGGAGCGCCAGCAAGTACTTGTTGCGCTTGCCTCAAAAGGGGAAAAGTTTGAGGAACAACGCTTTGATTCCATTGGTCCATTACTTGGAAGTGAGTCGGCAAAAAAGTCGCTCATCTCCATCGTTTTGGTGCTCGTGATGATCGTGCTCTTCATTGCCTTTGCATTTCGCAAGGTTTCTGAACCGGTTTCCTCGTGGAAATATGGAATTATTGCAGTCATCGCGCTTGCGCATGACCTTTTCATTCCGACCGGTTTCTTTGCAATTCTTGGACACTTTAATCCCACCATAGAAATTGATACCTTGTTTGTCACCGCGCTCCTCGTTATCCTCGGTTTCTCCGTGCACGACACGATTGTGGTGTTTGACCGCGTACGTGAGAACCTAAAATTTAATCGTCACCAGCCATTTGACCAAACGGTCGGGCAGAGCATAAGTCAAACATTCACCCGTTCCATCAACACGTCTTTGACCGTCGTGTTAGCCTTGATAGTTCTCTACTTTGTTGGTGGCGAAGTAACCCACAACTTTACCCTCGCCCTTCTTGTCGGTATCATTGCAGGAACCTACTCCTCTATATTCTTGGGTAGCCCATTACTCGTTACTGTAGAGCGTTGGCAGAATAAGAAGTTGAACAAATGAAGTTTCGAATGAAGCTGAAATTCTCAATTCATTTTCAACAAGCAATTATTGAAAGGAATATTAATATTGATCATCTAAAGAAAGTTATTAGGAATCCAGACGAGTCGTACGCATCATTCGGTGGGCGGTCAGTTGCCAGAAAGGCAGTTAGTGGTAAGATACTAGAAGTGGTTTATATACAGGGGGCAACTTCGGATACTAAGAATGAGTATAGAATCATAACAGCCTATTATATTCTCAATACCTAATATGAAAATAAGTTACGACAAAACGGCGGACGCGATGTATATTCGCCTCCGTGACGGGAAAATTAAAGGAACGGTTAAGGTAAATGACCGTCTCATGATTGACGTGGATACCAAAGGAAATACCGTTGGTGTTGAATTGCTGGACGCTTCGTTTCAACTCTCTCAAAAAAGCGTAAAGAACCTTGAGAAGAATTTCATGAGGGGTGTTCCGGTTGAAATCACAGCCACAACCCCCGCTTAGTAGTGTCTAAGGGTACCTCATGTTTAAGAGATACTGCGATGTTTGTGGGAAGGCGGTAAGGAACGATTTTGTGTCCATTGAGTTTCATCGCGAAAAGACTTCCGGATACAAACACTTTGATGTTTGTGCGCGTTGTTGGAGTAAGGGCAAAAAGACAATTGATATGTTGGAAAAGTGGGTCGCGCTCGTGGAGTCAAAGATTAGACATTGATTTTCCTCGGCTCGCCGCTCTTTGTGACTGTGGAAAAGTGGTAGAAAGTAAAAGAGCACAGACATTCATTTGTCCGTGCTCTTATTCGTTTAAGGCGCGAGTTTTTGGAGCGCGAGTGTAGCTGCGTTTTGGCCTGCCTCTTTTTTTGATGAACCACTTGCTCTTGCAAACTCTTGTTCTCCAATAAACACTGCAAGGGTGTAGACGGGACTGTTTTCAGGTCCGGTCTTACCAATTACGCTATACGTGGGGGCTTTCTTGAATCGTGCCTGAGCTTTCTTGACTAGTTCAGTTTTTGGGTCTTGAAGTGCTGGTGGGCTCTCTGACCACCGCATATTTCGAAGCACCTGTTCAAGTACGGGGAAGAGAAACCTTTTCGTGCTCTCCAGACCTTGGTCTCGGTATATTGCAGCAATTATCGCACGCATTGAATCTCGCATCAGTCGATCGACTTCCTTTTCTCCACCCCCCCCAGCTGAAAACGATTCAGACCGAAACTGTAGAAAGGTAGAAAGGTTAATTTCATCTGCATAGTGCAATAATCCATCTCCTAGCAGTTTTCTCGCAACGTTGTGAATTTTGTTTGCTATGCTCTCATCGTACTGGCTTTCCACGTAGTCTATGATGAGAAGATTGAGCACGGCCTCCCCAAGATTGACGAGAGGTGCTTGGTGAACAACGACAGAATCTTTTCTCCAGAGAGACCGATGAGTACATGCTTGTTCCAGCAACCGTCTGTCTTTGAAGGTGAGACCAAGCTTTTTCTCTAGTATATCCAGATTATTCATACGAAGGTCCTTTTTGTTTAGGTTGGAAATTTACCTTTGAATCCGAACACTTGTAGAATAAATCTATGACTGAATTTACCCATTTGAATTT
>MHRQ01000031.1:16010-24081 GCA_001821015.1 Candidatus Taylorbacteria bacterium RIFCSPHIGHO2_02_FULL_46_13 | reverse complement strand
ATAGATTTATTCTACAAGTGTTCGGATTCAAAGGTAAATTTCCACACAAACTTACCCTACGGGAATGGGAACTCCTGTCGGCTTCGCAGGAGTTGCGCAACAAATTCAATACAGCCACTTCCGACGAAGAAAGGAGAAACATCCTAGAGAAGTGGAAAGAGATTCACGGAGATCCTAATTCTCCATCAGCTCGCCTTCCGTCCGAGAAATTCGCATGCAATTAAAGCCACCACATCGTCGGCCGCCTTCAAAAAAGGTGGCCTGCTTTTTATCAAAAACATTGTATGATTTTTTATTCACAGACCGCCACCTTGCAATATATCTCATGAAATAGTAATGTGTGCTTTGACGTATTTTGGCGGCATTGGAATGCTTCCAACAGTTCATTACATCCAGTAACAACCGAACATCACAATACCAATATGCTTCAAAGCGCAACGGCACAAAGAGGTGTCTTCATGACAACAAGCACAGCAAATCAATTCCGCTCCGATACCCATTGGGGGAACACCGGAATTGTAAGCAACGAACATTCGTCTAACGGAAACTGCGAGCGCAAACCAAAAGCCCGTGTGTTCCGAAAGGAAATGCCTGTCAAGAGGATGCACCCCACCGCACACTAAATTCGTGGGGATTGAAGCAATACGAACTAGACCCTGGTCGGTACATCCAATCAGGGCTCGTTTTTTACAACGAATCGGTATAGTTTTTTAGACCAAACGGGTCCTGCGTACGCGACTCCAATGCGCGGAGTGCGTAAAATATTTCTATTAGAAACAACAACTCCGTTTTCAACCCAAAGCCCGCCCCGTTTCCCCACAGCCTTCTTGTTAAGAGCACCTGTAATATACAAGGCTTTTGTTAAACGCGCAGGACCTTGAATATACCCCGCTCCACGAATAAGCACTGCAGAGGGATGGCCTTTTTTGCCCGTTACTATGTTAAGCATCCAATGCATGCCGTATGTGAAGTAAACATAGAAATGACCCGCTTCGCCGAACATTACCTCATTGCGAGGAGTCTTGACCGCTTTGTACTCGCCAGTACGGTGAAGCACCGCATGCGAGGCTAAATCTTTCGGCCCTTCATAGCCTTCCGTCTCGGTAATGATAAGACGTATTGATTTCTTCCCTATACGACGAACTAAAATACACCCGATAAGTTCGCGGGCCACAACCACCGCACTCCGTCTGAAAAACGATTTTGATAGCTCCGTTTTCACGCTGTCAGACTAAAGCGACAACAGCGCACCCACAAGACCTGCCCTATCGGCAAACTTAGATTTAGCAAGTACCGGTATATCAGGAAACGCTTTCATCAGTCTGGAAAGATGCTCGGAAACCACCTCCAGAGAAATACCGATGGGTTTAGTGATCATAGAACCGCCCAACACCATAATGTCGGGCGACCAATGTATGATCGTGTTATGAAGTCCAAGCGCCAGTATTCTTCCGGCTTCTTGCCACGCCGCAGACGGTGTTGTCGTGACAAAATCCGGACCATATTTTTCTGCAAATGCGGAGCCCGAAACAAGCCCCTCAAGAGTCAAACCGCTCTGTGGGTCAATGATTTGATCACCGGGCTCTGCTTGGTAGCGAGCCACATCGGGTTTGCCATCTACCAGACGAGTGCCGCCGACACCCGTGCTCACGGTAATGTAGGCAACGATACGATGCCCTTCCCCTGCCCCGCGTCGTGCTTCGGCAATGCCCGCAAGCGCCGTGTCGTGGCAGAGCGACACGGGAGCTCCGGTGACATCTGCAAAAAAATGCTGTATCGGTTTTCCAACCCAATCGGGCAAATTAGGAGACCAGAGCAATGTTTCTTTCCCTTCATCCAAAATCCCCGGCAATCCTCCGCACACACCCTCGTATCTGTCTCCTAATTGAGCGATTGCGTTTTCAATCTTCTCCTTAGCGTCTCCCCACTCTAGCGGTGTTGGAATAATCAACGGCTCAGCACGTAACGTCTGCTTGTCATCGGAAACCGCAAGTCGTGTTTTAGTCCCACCGATATCAAATACTAAAAACATAAGATAAGTATAAGTCAGGTAGGTCTTTCCCGATAGATACTTGACACTAATTATCTACTATGTTAGACCATTATCAGAAACAACACGTTCGCTACAAAACCAATAACACATATGAAAAAAATACTGATCATAGATGACAGCCCAAACAATATCATGTTACTAAGCGAGATGCTTGAGGAAAAAGGGTACGAAGTCATCTCCGCAGTCAACCCTGAACAAGGGATTCTGGTATTTGATAATAATCCAGATTTACATGCGGTAGTCTCTGACTATGATATGCAGGAAAAAAAGACTGGTGCGGTTGTGATTCGAGAGATCAAGGCGAAAAATCCCAACATGCTCTGTGTTCTGATGAGCATGGCAGACCCTCCAGACAAAGCCAGCGACGTCGGCGCGATATTCATCTGCCGATTCAAAAGCAATGCGGAGGAATTACTCCTTGAAGCGCTTGAGCAAATGTAACGGCAAATGCAAATCGGCCAAATTCAAAGGATTCGGCCGATTTTTCATTCTTTAAACTCTAGACAATCTTTTGCTTGAATTCCTCAATCAATTTATTGGTATCGGGGTTTGCTTTATACATAAGCGCAAGATGATATGCTGTCCAGTCGGCGGTAATCAAGGACTTGAAAGCCCGCAGAAGCACTGATTCACCGACAAGCTCCGTTTCTATAATTTCAACACCGCGAGCTTGAAGTAACTCTTTCGTAATATCCATCCGCTTGGCCACGCGCGGGTGATCGTTATTGTCTCGTATTAAAATCGCCTTGAATCCCAACTTGGAGGCTTTGCCTCCAAGTGACGAAAATCCGGCTAATTCGTTGTGATTGAGTTCGGGAAATACATTCGCGAATACTGGAACTTTGGCCGTTTCGTTAATTTTGATTTTCCAGTTATACGCAATAGTCTCATTTTTTCGTGAAGCATAGACAAGAACTACCGCACCATTCACTTCAGTAGCAATCCTCTTCCCTTCCGCTTCATGTTCGGCAGGATGTATAACGCCAGCGAGACGCGAAAGCTCGGCGGTAATATCATCTCTACCTACAAGCGCGGCAAGTGCCTTAAGACTTACCCCAACCGCCACACGTGGCTGAATAATGGTATTAGGAATTTGGACATAGGGTAGTTTTTTATCAATCGCTAATTGTAAAAGTTTACCGCCTGATGCGAGAATAGCTGGACGCAAACCTCGAGAAAGCGCGCTTTCAGTAAAATCCAAGGTCTCTTCAGTGTTGCCTGAATACGAGCTCGCAATCAAAAGACTGTCAGTAAGCTTCTTGCTCTCCCATGCAGGCAATCCATAATCGGCGTGTACGTGGATGTCCAGCGACGGAAGTGCGTGCGAGAGTAAATCAGC
Source organism: Candidatus Taylorbacteria bacterium RIFCSPHIGHO2_02_FULL_46_13 (assembly GCA_001821015.1). Lineage (GTDB taxonomy): Bacteria > Patescibacteriota > Minisyncoccia > Phycocordibacterales > DSPV01 > 2-02-FULL-46-13. The sequence goes on along the minus strand of MHRQ01000031.1, from coordinate 20,689 downwards.
AGAGAGATGCGAACCTCCCATACCACCGACGATAATTGTCTCGGTGCGCGCTGGGGCAACGGACCCGTTTACAATCTTCGGTTCAAATGAAAGCTGATTGGTGAATTGTAGGATGGATTCGTACATAAAAAAGCTTAGGGCTTAACGCTTAGAGCTTAGGGCTTCTTGCGATTTTTAATTTTGCCGTAAAGCCAGCCGATTATTGAGCCTCCAATGAAGCTTCCTACAGTTGTTCCGCCGTACATTACGGCAAGTGCAATCCATATATCCTGAAATTTAAAATCCAATTTAAAATCAGGACAATCACCGATACATTGTGAGATTAGATTAAAGTATATTAAAAAGATAATACTTATTACTAATCCAGTGATTCCTCCCCTCAACCAATATCTTTTTTTCATATTTTTGTTTTTTAAGCTCTAAGCTTCAAGCACTAAGCCTTAAGCTTCTCTACTTCACTGGATTGCATGTCGGACAAATGCCAAGCCGCTCCAGCGCATCTAGATATGATAGCAATAAAAGCACATACCCAGAATGGCTCCATGCCAAGGGGGTTGCAGAGACGAGTTCGCCTGAATGCGGGTCAAGTTGTTCAGACATCACGCCCGATACCAGGCAGTGATCAGCCGCCCATGAGAGCCATTGCTTTACCGTCTCCAAATCCGCCTCGTGCTCGGCTCGCATGACATAATATTCGGCCAACCAAAAAGTGGTGATGAACCACGGGTTGCCGGGTAAGTTTCTGTCTACCGTGTAATACTGATCGCCCTCGTAGCGGACCATTCCGGACGCCTTCGCCTTTACCATGAGGCGCGCCTCGGTCTCCTTCAGCGCACGCACCACGCGCTCGTCGTCGGCAGGCAAGACGCCGAACGCATAGATACCATAGATACTTGAAATATCCACGGTCTTGTCAATGACTACATCTCCGTTTTTAGTGCGATTGATCATCTTGTAAAACAAACCACTCTGTTCATCATAGAGGTGTCTTAAAATACCATCTCTGACTTCCCGTGCGGCTACCGCAAACAGATGTTCGTTGTTTTTCTTTCCTAAAATCCCCGCGAATTGCGAGGCAGCGATCAGAGCGCCATAGACGCTAGCCGCAGTATAGGTATGCACGCCGAATTTCTCTTCCCAAAGGTCGTAGCTCGGCTTCGGGAGTCCCGTATCCCCGTCGCGAAATTCAATGAGAAAGTTGGCGGCTTTGCGAATCAACGAGTTGTAAACACTCTCTACGAACTCCAGATCACGAGAAAGTTGGTAATGCTTCCACAAGGAAATCAGCACAATGGCTGTTTCGTCTTCCTGAATTGGAAGGGCGAATTCGCCCCGGTACAGCCACGGATGCCATGAACTGCCAAGCGAACGGTCAGGACGGTACTTATGCATAAAATATCCGTCTTCTGTGATAACGGCGTTGCAAAATTCAAAAAACCGTTTAGCCACGTTAGGGTCCCCGGCGCGATCAAGCGCCATAGCGGCGAAAGCGGCATCACGCGGCCACATATATCCGTAGGTATCTTTTCCTTGCTGAATAATGTCACTGTCACCAGAGGCAAGAATAGAACCCCCTTGGTCCACATGCGCGCGAATATAGAACAACGATTTCTTAAACAAGCTAATCACTTTTTCCGAAAGACCATAAAAACTAAAATTGTATTTATTGACCCACGCTTTCCAGTAATCGCGAGTCGTATTCATCAGATACTCGGGCGAACGATCCAACACATACTGGTTGAGTTTGTGCACGTCAGTAATAGTCTCGGCGATACACATCCAGTAGAAAACCGTTTGCTCACCATTTGCAGGAATCGTGAGGGTTATCCCAATCACCGAATCGGTTTGTCCGTGTTCAATAGCATTTTTTGCAAGTACCCCATCCTCCGCGTCTTTAAACGAACCCTCTTTACCGCTAGCCCCGAAGAAACCCGTTGTGTAATCGTCAAACGCCCCGCTCTCTGAGGCCGCATTTAAGAGGAACACTCGCCGACCTTTGTAATGGATAACCGTGTGTGACTGGGGATCAAAATATGCGGTGTCTCCCCTGTATGATTCATAAATCTGGAACTCGTGGCAGAAAAAGAATTTTATCGTTCGCTGTTCGGATTGCAAGTTTTTGACGCATACTTTACGAATGAGAATACTCTTTTCGTTATAGACTACATCACTAAGCGTAACTGATAGACCTAGACTGGGATACTCGGCGGTGATGAGGCTCGAGAGAGAATCCGTGCCACATTCAATACGGATGTTCCAACCGCGATCAGAAAACCAATGAATCTTTCCGTCAACAAAGATTCCTAAGCGATGCAGAAGATGCCCTGCGGCATGGTTTTCAAGGCCAACGTATGGAAAATACAGGTCACGAATCTGTCCCCTTGAATCAAATCCGACAAGGATATTCCCGTTTCCTAAGACAATAGATTTGGCCATTTCAAAAAAGCTTAGGGCTTAAAGCTTAGGGCTTGGAACCCCTTATACTTATTAATTTTTGCATAGATCATGTGTTTCTTTTCTTAAAGCTCTAAACCCCAAGCATAAAGCTAAAAGCTGTTTGTCAGGCGCTGTAATAATCCTTTAATCTTTCTTCAACGACGGTAGTCGCTTTCTTCAATGTCGCACCTTTCTTAAGCAAGCGGGCGCACTCGCTATCACGAAGCACTTCTTCCACCCACGCGGCAAAATCATTCTTCTCCGGGCTGGCGTGATGGGCGAATTGCGCATCGGTCATACTTTTAAGCGCGCGGAGCAAATCAGCGAGGTTTGAAAGAACAGGGCCTTGGTAAACCCAGAAACATTTGTCATTATAGGCATTCACCAAAGACAAAGGAGATCCATCAGCGTTTTTAACAGAAATTTTTAAAATACCTTTAAGCATGGACGACTCTGTCTAATCTTATTTCTAAATCGTGCAATACATTCATAAAAGCGATAAAAGCTTCATAGGGCGACTCGTAGGGATTAAAGTATTTATGCACATCGCCATCATTCCACCACTTGGTACACATATAATAGAAGTGATCACTCGTCTGGAGGCGCCGCCAATCTTCCACAATGGTGTCGTCTCCAGATGAGAGCACTCGTCCTTCAAAACCGTACAACTTCGCGATGGCGTCCTGCTGCATAGAGTTATGGAGCCACGCGGAAAGATCTCGCTCAACGTCCGCCCACGAAACAAAATGAGGCACATCAATCTCACCAACGCTCCGAAAACTTGAAACGGCTCCTGAAGGAGTGACAAAGGAATTGTTAGGATGCTTGTACAATTTGCCAGGGAGAGCCTTTAAAAATTCAAAAATCCCCGTGTCAGCCCATTGGTGTTCTCCAAATGTCTCGTAGTCCATGAATAAGTTTACCACCTCTCCGCTCCCATTGACGGCACTAATCCACTGTGCGAATTTATCAGCAGAGAGCGGGTATTCGCTCCAGTCACGTGAAGAAAACCGAAATGCGATATCATCTGAAAGGCGGTAATTTTTCAAGAGTACTTTGATTTTTGAGCCCGGAGGGGTATACACAAAATTGGGACTGCGCCAGCCTAAAATGTGGTCTGCTCCTTCCGCGAGAATTCCTCTATATCCCATTGCTTCAACTTCCTTCGCCAGCGCATTATTATAGATGAGTTCGGTATTACGAAAGACTTTCGGTTTTGCACCGAATAATTGCCACAATTTATCTGCGTGCAGTTCCACCTGACGTTTGAACTCATCCTTTGAATATAGAAACGAAAGCGAGTGATAGTACGTCTCTGACAGAAACTCCACCTGCCCAGTTTCCGCGAGTTGTTTGAATGTTTCAAGTGTCTCGGGACTGTATTCTTCCAGCTGTTCCATAAAAACCCCCGAGAGAGAATAACTTATTTTAAACTCCGGGTACTGCTTCAACAACTCCAGCATGAGGCGATTGGCCGGCAGATACGCTTTGGTCGCCACTTTTTCAATGATCTTTCTATTATTGAGTTTCCCGTCAGAGCGGTCATTGAAATATAGGGGGTCGCGCCCGATATCAAAAATCCGGTAGCGTTTTACGCGGCGAGGTTGGTGAACTTGGAAATAAAAACAAACGGCTGGCATGAAAAGAAAGCTTAGGGCTTAGAGCTTAGGGCTTGGAGCTTTTTGCGACCTTTGATTTTTTCGTCTATCCATTTGAGTTGGTATCTTTTCTTCATAGTTCTCTCTTTTTAAAACTCTAAGCGTTAAGCCCCAAGCTAAAAGCTTATACCATTCTACCTCATGCGTGGGGTTAATTGTTGGTAAATGTTGATACACGACTTGGCGGCATGTTGCCACGTGATTGCATGGAGTTCCTGCCGTGCGTTATTACGCATAGTATCTTGGAGTGGTGGATACGATAGCACTGCGATAATCGCGTCCGCCATAGCATCTATGTCCCAGAAATCAACCTTGAGACTGTGTGCGACAACTTCCGACACACCAGATTGCTTTGAGAGAATGACGGGGGTGCCGTTTTGCACAGCCTCTAAAGCCGTCAGCCCGAACGGTTCGGAGACCGATGGCATGACAAAAAGGTCCGCGGTGCGATACATCGCATCAAGCTCACCTTCCCGTAGGAAACCGGCAAAAATGACTTTGTCAGAAATGCCCAGCGCCGCCGCCTCCTGTATGATCTGTTGTTCCATATCTCCACTTCCGGCAATCACAAAACAAACATCACGA
>MHRQ01000031.1:0-15989 GCA_001821015.1 Candidatus Taylorbacteria bacterium RIFCSPHIGHO2_02_FULL_46_13 | reverse complement strand
GCGGCGCGGAGAAAATAGTCTGGGCCTTTTTGGAGCGTTACTCTGCCCACAAAAAGCACGATCTTCTTTCCTGCTCCCTTAAGGGCGTGGAGACGACGCATGTGCGTTTGTATGGCTTTTTCTTTTTCCAGGCGAACGGGCGCAATACCATTGTGTACCACCATAACTTTTTCCGGCGGCACACCATACTGTTTAACCACAAAACGCTTAGTGAAATGACTAACTGCAATCACCTTATCGGCTCCTTCTATACCGCGTTTTTCAATCTCGTACACATCACTCTTGGCCCCGCTGCCGCCGGTGCGATCAAATTCGGTGGAATGGACGTGAACTACCAAAGGCTTCCCGGAAACACGTTTTGCTTCAAGTCCCGCTCCGAATGAAAGCCAGTCATGAGCATGAATGACATCAAATTCCGAAGATTTAGCAAGTTCAAGCGCTCGCAGGGCATAGAGCTCCACCTCTTCCATCAAACTCAAACCATATAGTTCGTCTTGCCCTTTGCGCAGTTTTTTATACACGCTTGAGCTGATATAGGGTTTCAAAAGCGAATTAATGGCCGTCACTGAAACGCCGGGTAAAAACTCATCGGCAAATTTTAAACGGACAAATTCAGAAGAAATAGAAACTTTCTTTGGCAACACAAAAATCACCGATATGTGTTCGTCTGAAAGCGCACGGGTGAGCCCAAAACAGGCCGTACCCAACCCCCCGCTGTTAAATGGCGGAAACTCCCACCCGAACATCAATACTTTTAATGGTATAGACAAAGTATCAAAAAATCGTTTAACACAAAAAGGGCCTCCCTATTTGGCTTTCGACACCTTTATTATAGCGCATTGTTACTGTTCATTTTTGAGAAATGTGCATAAAAAATCCCGCACAGATAACTGTGCGGGTTTGCGTGAAAGCCGAGGCTTTCTTCAATTCACCAATTGACTAGGGAATGTTAGTGACAAGAGTCAGAGGTGGGCCCGTGGGGACCCATGCTCCTGTCTGGTCTTTTTTGAGGGGAGTAACCTCCGAGTCAGCCAGGAACCGGTAATACCCCTGCGGATAGGACACCGTGTCCACCTCGTTGGTGAAGCTTAGGTTCGCGTAGTACGCGTAATCACCGCTGGGGGTGTTAGTTACCCCCAAAATCCAAGCCTCGGTATTCACAAGAACATCCTGCATGTACATTTGAGCCAACACACAACTATTGGTAAATGTCAGCACAATACGCACAAGCGCGACCCAACAATTAGTACAGGCAGGGTCCGTTGACCAAAGGTACGGAGAGGATGCCTCTATTACAAACCCGTCCTCCGGTGCCCAGCCATATATATTGTTTGCCGAGTTACCGACACCGCTATCCCCGCTACTGGTTCCGCTAGAATCTGCAGAAAGCTTAAAATACGCGTTCTGCGTTTCATTCGTTGGCTGCTGTGGCGGCTGTGGATTTTTTGGCGCGGGCTTTGAAAATCTTTTCGCCCACTTAACGAGATGATAGAACATCCAGCCAACTATCGAAACGGCAATCACTATTGCGGTTCTGATAAGCCACCATGCTAGCGGGGCGACTACATTCGGGGATGGTGCGCTATCGTCTAACAACATCCCAACCCCTGCAGTGACACCTGCCGAGATTAATGAATCACAAAATGCATCACTCCAGCTCCATTCCTGCGAAGGTTCTGGGCCCAGGTTATATATAGGAGCCAGAGTTTGACTCTTATTTAAGAACGGGAGTTCAGGGTCAAGGAAGTGAACGGTTGTTCCCTGCTCCACCTCTGGTGGATTGAGCTTAACCGGCAAAATGCCGATAGGGTTGTTTGTGCTCACTTGCTGGGCTCGGACATTGTGGAACGGAATCCACAACACGATTATTACTAGCAACAAGGTGATGACGCGCGTGGCAAACCACGCGTTAATTTTTTTAGTCTTCATTTTCTGCCTTTCTGTTTTTTGCTATTGTTTGGGGTGGGAAACCTGATTAGTCGTCGTCAGATCTTTGATTTGTTTGTCCTGTTTTTCGAGGAGCCGATCCGCAAAGCGGACGGTGAAAAACGCCACACCGGCCACTGTAAGGATGACTGCCAAGAAAATTACGCATAAGCGGTTCTTTTCCTTGGTTATTCTCTTCAGTACCTCTGTTTCAGAGTATTGCCTACTGGTGGTACTCATAGATTTTCCTTTCCTTGTCTGTATTTTGTTGAGTTTTTCCAAGCCAATTAGGTGAATTGTCAAGGAACCATTTGTCGTAAGTCTACAACTTAACCACCCTTTTTGTCAAGGGCTTACCTCAGAATTCTTATGCGGAAACGATCAGATAAAGAAGATGTCTGTCGGGCGCAATTCCTAACCTGATGGAACAGAAGCACCAAGGAGTCCCATGGGACTCCTTTTATTTGATTTGATTGGAATGCTTCACATGCATAATCTACTTGGTCGCAAGTTACTAAGTCCGAATTGTCGCACAAGCCGACAATCGGACATAAGTACTCGCGACCCCAGCTCGTGGTATGCGTGCTCGCACACAACGCTGCGCTTTCAAAAAGTTAAAAAACTGAAGCTGTTCAATTTTTTCATAACACTTTTTGACCCTACGGGGAGTCGGTCACGGATATTTTTCTGCTGAAAAATTCCGCGACCCCACCTCGCGCCGTCGCGCTCCGGCCTCGACTCTTTCAAAACGCAAATACTTTTGCGTTTTGAAATCATCAATTTCCTTCGGAAATTTTGACCCTACGGGGAGTCGAACCCCGCTTCCAGCCTTGAGAAGGCCGTGTCCTAGCCGATAGACGATAGGGCCGTCGACAGGTGCCTATCATCCACGATAGGCCCGAAAATAATGCAAAATGAAAAATCAATATGCAAAATTCGTAGACAGAATCATAGCACTTTTTAGAGAACTGGCAAAAAAGTTGACATCGTAGACGGCCAAGAGTAACCTAATTTTAGAACAACGTCTGGAGAGAAAGCGCGTGTGCGTTTTTTTTACCGGCACAACCAAACCGAAAGATCGTACCATGACAACAACATTACTCAACGTCGTCCGAGAACATCGGAGAAACCAGCCCGCCAGAAAAGAATTTGAATCCACCCTGAAAAGCCTGGTGAGCGAAGCGGGGGTCGGATATTACAGCGAAGAATTTGCCGAGGCTCACCAAGAAAAGCTTACCGAGCTTATCAAACAACCCCGCAATCGCTTTGAGCGTTGGCTCGTGAGCTTTTTTGCTCGTCACCAAGTTTCCTACGGATTGCTTGGTCTTTGCATCTGCCTCATGATATATGCCAGCATCGCTGCGGCCATCATCACGGTATGTATGTGGGTTTTTAACCCCCTGCTACTGGTATCGCTGAGAACAGCGGAAATTGTTATTTTTGGATGTTTCGTCTTGGGCGCGGGCTTATACGGCTTAGTTTGTTGCTACGCAGGCCTTTCGGAAATGGCGATTATCTACTGGGCACGAACAGACATTTCCCCTTGGAACGCAAAAATAAATCTGCCAGACGACGTCTGGAAGATCTTTAACAAAGTCTATATCTGTGCGCTAGCAAACGATATCCGCGGCATACACTATCAGGTGGAGTTTCCATGCTCGGAGAGAATTGAGGATCCGCTCTTTCTCATCACACGAGGTGACAAGACACTGTATCTTGCAGCCTTTGAGTAATCAAAGGCCACCGCCATACACCTAAAGCTGGAGCAATGCTCCAGCTTTTTTTCTTATGTGTATACTGTACAACGTCATCTCCGTTGCCACTCTTCTTCCTGCCGTACCAATAATTTCTCTTTCTCTTTCGGTTGCGCCATAAGAGCTTCCACGGTACGTTCCATTCGTACCCCTTGCGAACCTTTAATAAGAACTATGTCCGCTGGAATTATGCACTCTAGCAGGATTCTGGCCGCCGTTTCCGCATCATTACACTCAATCACATTTTCCTTCTGCATACCTGCCTGACGCGCACCGAGTGCAAAATCACGCCCTCGTGGACCAACGGTTATCAGGATATCTGTCTGAGATGCGGCATAGCTACCAATCTCTTTATGTTCTTGCACCGAAAAACGCCCCAGTTCCAGCATATCTCCAAGCACTGCGATTTTTCTGCCTTTCAGCGACAAAGATGCCAGCACGTCTAATGCTTCGCGAACTGCCACGGGTGAGGAATTATATGAATCATCAATAATCGTCGTATCTTTTATTCCCTCAATCAATTTCATTCTCCCGACCTGACTCTGATAGTGTGCAAAGGCTTTAGAAATTTCATCCAGCGTTATACCAAGACGGATGGCAACTGTAGCCGCGGCAAGGAGCGCATACGGAATTTGTCGTCCCACCGTACCCTGTAATGTAATTTCCGCATTCTTTTCTTTATGAGAAATATAAAAACTCATTCCTATGGGGCGCTTGACCTTTCGGCCGTGATAGACAACCTTTACTTTAAAACCACGCACATCCGAACCTTCAGAAAAACCGAACGTGAAAACGCCGGTTCGTACTATATTTTGCAACGAGAGCACATGAGCATCATCATGTGAAAGAACCAGCGAGCCGTCGCTTTTCATCGCCTTAATTAACTCGGCCTTCTCCATAAACACTTCTTCTGCAGAACTGAAATATTCAACGTGCACGGGCACGTTTGCTAAACGAGTCACCACAACCACATCTGGTGTAAGCCAGTGTGCGATCTTCTTTATATCTCCGGGTCTGTCTGCGCCAACTTCAAGTACCAGCCACTTGGGATAGTGGCGTTTGGTCAAGAGAAGCACGAGCCCAGCGACGATATTTGAAAGCCAGCCCAGCGGATTATTCCACGCGTTAGGTCGCCCAAGAATAGTTAGGGGAACTCCGATATCGCTATTGAAACTCTTTTCGCTCTTGCGTACAAATTCATGGTCAGACAACACAGCGTAAATCGCATCTTTCGTTGAAGTCTTTCCCACACTTCCGGTTACCGCAATAATGCGTGGCTTATATTTAGCCAAGACAAGTTTTGCCTGCAGGGTGATGACGAAAACAACGACCTTTTTAAGCAATAATTTAAGCATACGAGCTTAGGGCTTTATGCTTAGAGCTTAAGGCTTTACTGAAAGAAAATCCAGTCCACTGACTAATCTTAGAGCTTGATGCTGGGAGCGTAAGACTTTATGAAAAAGAAATTTAACCAATCCCTCTAAGCAAAAAGCACTAAGCGTTAAGCTTGTCTCAGCGGTCTGGTGGCACTTGGTAGTAACTGATCAAAAATTTTGCCATATCAACAAAAGGGAGAGTTAGCGTCTCGGATGCATACTGAACCCCTTTGGGGTAGACGGCATACAAAAACACGAGAAATTTTGAATTATACGCCGGGAAATAACCGAAGAAAGAGTGCAAGTATCTATCATTATAGTACCCTCCACCCGCAGGGTTCGCAATTTGCGCCGTTCCGGTCTTTGCGGCAATACTGTAATTTTTTATTTTTACCGTGCCATTTGCCAAGGCATGATCATAGACGTTTACCAACATCCGTGAAATCTCCTCGGAGGTAGCGCCCTGCAATATCTGTGTACGGTCATCCAGCGCAAGGGCGCGCGATACACCTACCTCATAGCGTACCGCGCGTACCACATGCGGTGTAACGAGCCAGCCACCGTTTGCGATTGCCGAAAGCGCACGCACCGTTTCAATAGGTGTCATCGCTATCCCCTGCCCGAAGGCGGCGGTCGCGTATTCAAGATCGCGCGGACTCTTCAGGTTGCTCACAAGCCCGTGTGTTTCGTTCGGCAAATCAATACCCGTTTCTTCCCCAATACCTAATTTGAGCATATAGTCGGCGAACCGTGCGTTCCCCACTTTATGCTCCACAAACGCCGCCCCGGTGTTGAGCGATTGGTTGAGCACCTCCTGCATGTTGACAACTCCTCTCCCTTTTTTATCAAAATTTGAGATGCGAGACCCGTTTAAAAGCAGTGTCCCCTGATCAAGATAGGTCGTGGTAGCGCTTACCACGGCCGTGTCAATGCCGATCGCCATCGTCAAAGGCTTGATGATAGATCCCATTTCATACACATTTTCAACGATAGGATTAGAGAACACGCGCGGTGATTTTTCAGTTGAAAATGCGTTAGGGTCAAAGGTCGGCCATATGGCAAGCGCATAGATTTCTCCATTTTGAGGATTTATAACGATCCCACCTATACTATCCGGTTGCCACTTATTGTTAATATCCAAAAGTGTTCGTTCGAGCGCCGCCTGCACATTCGGTTCCACGCTTGAAACAATATCTCCGTGGATTGATGCCCCCTCTAACACATCTTTTGAAGAAGAGAACAACTCCACAAATAAGTTCGTATATGGATTTTCCTTGCTCCGAGATAAAATATCATCGTAGTAACGCTCAAGCCCATACCGTCCTGAAAATATATCTCCTTGATACCCCACTAAACCTAAAACATTTGAGCCTAAACGGCCACCGGGATAAAACCGCCACTGCTCGCGCGTAAGGATTACCCACGGTGCATCAAGCGCGCGTATCTTACCGGCCACCGTAGCATCTAGGCGATGCGCGATTTCCTCATAGGTATCTGAAGATTTGGATGCTTTCGCAAGAAACTCATCTCTCGTCATGGAAACAAACGGAGAAATTTTTTCAAATGCTGCGCTCGCGTCTTTAATCAAAGATGGATTAATAGCAAAAAGAAACCCGGATTCCAACGAAGCTGCGGAAATAAGACCTCCCTCTTTGCCCGAAAAAAAGATACTCCCTCTATCGTACAAAGTCCCAGCCCCGGAGGAATACTGGTGATCTGCCTGCGCGATATAGACGCGCACGTTAACAATCTGTAGCCAGTAAAGTCGCGCAGTGTAAAAGAGAGCCGTGAATACGATCAACCCCCACAAAACTCTGATACGCCAATGAGGACTAGAGTTCATCACGCACAGAGATGCCCTTCCCGAGGGATTTTCTTGACACAAATTTTGGGTTTTCTGTTTCCGCAAACCCCAGCTCGAGCGCTTTTTGTAATGTGGCCGTTTTCTGGAGAGACAGATATCTCTCTTCAAGACTATTGAGCCCCGACGACATCTCGCTCATTTTACTCCTTACATGCTTCGTTTCTACCGTTTGAAAAATAGCTTTATTAACTAATACAGTATATAAAAAGGCAGAAAATAGACACGCTCCTACCAGTGCCCATGCCAGAAGAGCTCGGACTACGGTAGATTCTATTGCATTTTCAACTACTCGTTTCATTTTTTACTTTTTTATTTAAATTTTTTCTATAATTCTTAGTTTTGCACTTCGTGCGCGCGGGTTTTCTCTGGTTTCGTCTTCTGTCGGATACAGAGGCTTTTTTGTTATAAGAACTGCTTCGTCTGTATGAGCCTTTTCGCGAAAAAATACTTTCACAATGCGGTCCTCAAGGCTATGGAATGAAATGACCGCCATTCTTCCCTTCGGCGCGAGGGCACCGAATCCTTTTGCCAATCCTTCTTGTAGAGCCCCGAGTTCATCATTGACTGCCAGACGCAATGCTTGGAAAGTTCTCGTCGCAACATGCAGTCGTCCACGTTCGTAATTTTTTGGTAGCGCACCTTTGAGGATTTCTACTAACTGGAATGTTGTCTGTATAGGATTCTTTTTCCGCACTTCAACGATGGCGGCCGCGATACGACGCGAATATTTTTCTTCACCGAGTTCGTAGATGGTATCGGCAATCTCATCCTCGTCGTAATGGTTGACTATCTCTTGTGCAGTGAGCTTGCCAACTTCGGGGGCTGCGAAAGTCATGTAGAGTGGTTCGTCATGCTGAAATGAAAATCCTCTCCCCGATTGTTCCAACTGCTCTGAATTAAGTCCGAGATCAAAAAGTATCGCGTTGACTTTCTCCACCCCAAGTCGTTTCAAAACTTGATCCAGGTTGCGAAAGTTTTCATTCACGAGTTCCGCTGGACACTCTTTTTCCAAAAGAACTTTCTTGGCGTGTTCTATACGTTCGGGATCAGCATCAAGCCCAATGACTCGCACCACTCCTCTAAATCTATTGCAGACCTCCGACGCGTGCCCCCCACTGCCAACCGTTGCGTCCAAAAATATTGCGCCTGTGAATAAATTCAGTGCGTCTATTGCTTCTTGTAAAAGAACAGCTTTATGCGACATTTTTCTTTCTCTAGCCCGGTCTACTTAAACAATCCCGGCAGAATTAAGTTTCTCTGCCATCACGTCAGTTTTCTTCTCAAATGCTTTACGATACTTGGTCCACGTCTCGGCATCCCAAATCTCTACTCTATTGAGCACCCCTATAATGATGGCGTCCGTCTTTAGATGTGCGTCCGCGCGCAGATGCGGTGGCACAAGGATGCGTCCAATAGAATCAATAACCGTCTCTACGGCACGGCCGATGATAAGACGATTGAAGTTTCGATTGTCTGCTTGGAGAACGGAAGACGAATCTGGGCGCGAGAGGCGCTCCGTAAACTCTTTCCATCCTTTTGCGGTGAAGACAAAAAGACATCCATCTATTCCCGGCGCGATGACGACAGACGAACCCATCTCTTTGCGAAACTTTGCAGGAAGCGAAATTCTGCTCTTTTCATCAAACGTATGTGAATGTTCGCCTATGAGCATTGTGTTCGTAAAATAATCCGCGAGCCGAAAGAGAGTTTTGAAAATTCTTGTTAAGCCACTAATCAAGAATTTTCCACCTTTTCCCACTTGCCTACTATTCTATAACACTGCATAGGCATTGCAAACACAGTTATCCACACCCTTGCAAATAGTGGCCACCTAAGGGCGTCCTATTTCTAACGGTGCAAGCACAATGAAAATACTTGACAAAAATCAACTAGATGGTAGTGTTACACCGAACGAAAGGGGTTCTTTTTATGACCAAATCAAAACGACAAACTGGTCTCCATAAGGGGATCACGGGCCTACACACTGACGTGTGGGGCAGCTTCAAAAACATTCGGGGGAACGTAAGTCGCTTGGCAGGAGATGTCTCCCGTCTGAAGGGCGATATCTCTAATATTTACGGAGACGTAAGCGGTCTGAGGGGTTATGTTAGCAAGATCTCAGGGAATGTCTCCAACATTACTGGAAATCTTGACCACTCTGATCTCTCCGGAGATGTTTCAAACTTCTACGGACATGTGAAGTATCCACAGACTGTGGATGAAAAGCCGGGAGGTGCATACGCCCCAACTTTGGAGGAAGCACAGGAAGAACTCATTCATCCCTCCATAGATGATGTCGTGGAGGACTTGGAGCAGGAAAAACTGCACAAAATGTCTCCACCATAAAAGGGAGTAAACGGAGCGCGGCGCGATGGATTCCATCGCGCCGCTTTTTTTATTCCTTACATTTGAGATTAAAAACCTCTCGATATATCGAATGAAACCATTTTAGTGATTTTGTACGATATATCGTAATATCATACAAATTTTCTATACCCTGTACCCTCTACCCTATTCCTTTGGACGAAGTGTTGGAAACAAAATCACTTCACGAATATTTTTTGAATCGGTGAAGAGCATAGCAAGGCGATCAATGCCGATGCCAATACCGCCGTTCGGTGGCATGCCATATTCCATGGCTTCCAAATAATTTTTGTCGCTCGGCGAAATATCCCCTTCCCCTTTTTTCTTGAGACGATCCTGCTCTTCGTACCTTTCTTTCTGGTCAAGCGGATTATTCAATTCAGAAAATGCGTTTACCAGCTCAATGCCTCCAGCAACTAATTGGAATCGGTCAATAAGTTTTGAATCTTCAGGTTTGCGTTTTGCAAACGGATTGAACGCCACCGGATAGTCCACAATGAACGTCGGCTGAATAAGTTTGGGTCGTACCGTCCTTTTATAAATAGAATCCAAAAGTTTGTAATCTCCTTCGGTCGGTGGAAATGTAATACCAAGTTCCTTTGCGCGTTCTTCAAGCTCCTCTCGTGAGGCATTTGCCGGATCATCAACACCTCCATGCTCTTTGATAAGGTCGTAAAATTTAAGTCTTGGAAACGGCTTTGTGAAATCTATAATGTCTGCACCGTACGTTACTTCCGAAGTCGCGGTGAGCGCTTTTGCAACCGAGCGCATTAAAGTCTCAATAAATTCCATCTGCGAATTCGCGTCGGCGTAAGATTCATTAGACTCAAGCATCGTGAATTCTGGATTGTGCGTGACATCAATCCCCTCGTTTCTGAACTTGCGCCCGATTTCATACACTTTGTCTACGCCACCTACTAAAAGTTGCTTGAGATAGAGCTCCTGCGCGATAGTGAGATAAAAGTCAGTATCAAGCGTATTGTGATGCGTAACAAACGGACGGGCAGTCGCCCCACCAGCGATAGGCTGTAGCATCGGCGTTTCAACCTCAATATATCCGTGGCTATCATAAAAGCGACGAACCTCTGAGATGATGCGCGAACGCACTAAAAATCGCCCTCGCACACCCTCGTTCATTAAGAGGTCTAGGTAGCGGTGGCGAAACCGTTCATCAACATCTTGAAGCCCGTGCCATTTTTCCGGAAGCGGGCGCAAAGATTTCGCGAGCATTGTCCATGATGAGACCAGAATGCTCGGCTCACCGCGTTTTGTTTTCATAAGTGTGCCTTCAAAACCTAAGAAGTCACCAATATCCACCGTTTCGGAAAAAAGCGTGAGTAGTTTTTCATCTGTATCTCCCGTACGCAAGAGCGCTTGGAATGTTCCTGTTCCATCCGAGAAATTCAAAAAGACTAATCCTCCTTGCGGTCGCAGAGACATGACTCGTCCCACCAGAGAAAGACTTCCCTTCTCGGCAAGCGCGTCAAACTTTTCTATAACTTCTTTAAGTTCGTAATCACGTTTGCACGAAATCGGGTACGGATCAATACCCGCCTTTTTGAGGCGCTCAAGTTTTTCCAATCGTGTAGCGCGTACTTCCTCAAGCGAGGCCATTCATTTTACTTCGGTGATATGATAACCAACAAGACCACTCGGAGATTTGAATTCCACACGTTCACCTTTACGCTTTCCTATCAACGCGCTTCCCAGCGGAGAATGAATTGAGATCTTCCCCTGTGGCACATCAACCTCTTCCGAACCGACGAGGGTAAACGTCTGTTTGCTCTGGTCTTTTTCTTTCTGCAGTGCAACGATAGAACCAACACCAACAATCCCCCCGTGCTTTTCAGATACGATAACTGCGGATTGCAATATAGATTCCAGCTTCGCGATGCGGTCTTCCACATTTGCCTGCATCTCGCGTGCCTCGTGATATTCGGCATTTTCCGAAAGATCTCCGAGACCTTTTGCATATTCCAAACTCTCGGCAACTTCTTTACGCTTGTTTGTCTTTAGAGACTCAAGCTCTTTTTGCAATTCTTCAAACTTCTCTTTGGTTAAATACTCGCTTTCCTGAATCATAGTTAGGTTGTATTAACATTAAAATCCGCCGAAAGTATAGCAGAATTTCCACGGGGCTGCAATTTTCTATTGGCCTATTCCTTCACGTATTCTGGCGCGCTTACTACAAGCCACTCAAAGAAGCGTCGCATCACATAAAGGGCCCCGACCGTATTTTCGTGTGGTCCTTTCTCCATAATCATAGCAAACGCATACCGTGGTTTATCATAGGGAAAGAAACCAACAATCCAGGAATTTACGAATTGTTTTTTACTATCCAACTCTGCCGTACCGGTTTTTGCAGCAATCTGTACTCCAGAAATATTAATGTTCTGCGCCGTGCCACCGGAACGCACGGCGTCGCGCATACCCTCTCTCACCACGGCAAGGTCATCCGAGGATAACCCCAGATCTTTGGCATACGCGCGGCCTTGATTGCCGTCTTTCAACACGGTCGGCTCCAGAAGCTTACCGTCATTGGCTACAGCGGCAATACCCCGTACTGCCTGTAAGGGAGTCACCTGCATACCATACTGACCGATAGCACTGTTGTAGGTATCACCGACGCGCCAAATTTCTCCATCAAAATTTTTACTCTTCCACTCGGGGTTGGGCAATGTTCCCGCAGTACTAAGTAAAAAATTGTCTTCATTGGCCTGTCCAAAACCAAACAGCCGCAAATACTTCTCAATATTATAAATACCAAGCCCTTGCTGATCGCCATACCCCCCACCGATTTCGTAAAAATAGACATCTGAAGACACCGCGAGCGCTTGGCGCATGTCTACCCATCCATGCGCTCGCCAATCCATAAATACTGATTTCTTTTTTGGATCAAAGGGATTAGGTATTGAAATAGAACCGGTGCTCAATATTTTTTTGTTGGGGTCTATTAACTTCTCCGTCAGCGCTCCGGTAGCAAGAAACGGCTTGACGATGGAACCTGGGGTATAGAGACCATTGACCGCGCGGTTCAAAAAAGGTTCCGCTTTGTTAGATACATATCCCTTAATGGCGAGTGTATCTTCTCCCTCAGATAAGACGGTTGAATTAAACTCGGGGAAACTCGTCATCGCGATAATCTCTCCAGTTTCAATATCCAGCAACACTCCCGCCCCCCCCGTAAAGTTGTTCGTGGTTGCCACATCTTTGATAAAACCATACCATGCGCTTTGCATTCGGGAATCTATAGAAAGGGTAAGCGTGACGCCCGCGCGAGACGGCTTTAAAAGACTCTCAGACTCAACCTTACCTGATACGTTCTGTTCCGTAATCTTTGCGCCATTCTCACCGACCAGCAGATCATCATAAAAGACTTCAACCCCTTCCTTACCTTTGAATTCGTACCGATAATATACACCCGAGCTATCTTTTTTTGGATATTCAACATAACCTAATAAATGCGCAAAACCTGGCCCCGCAGTGTAAACGCGAGACGGATACTCCGGATGAGTGTCGCTCGCATTATTGGAAACGAGCGAAACTCCATTGCGATCTTCTATCAGACCTCTCGGAGCAAAAATCACCGTGTGGTGAAGGCTATTTCGCTCACTTAATAGCGAATATGTTTCTCCCTGCTTCACTTGCAATATCCACGTTCGTACAAGCAAGAGCGTACAAAAAACAAAAAAAAACGCACTGGCGATTGCTAATGTTTTTTTAGAAATCGCGCGCTCCAACCTTCCCTCAAACTGGTACGTATCAAACTCCGGTAGATTGCTTGAATCTAGAAAAATCTCATCAGGAGCGATTTCATGCCCCGCGTGTGCACTACTGACCCGTCTAGGTTTTGACCAGAAAAATCGCATCCTGTTAGAAATTATGATCTTTGATAAAGTTGATCATCAATACTCTTTTCTCTCCATCTCCACCATACGGGTTTAATATACTTCGCTGAATTTCTAACGGGACAAGTCCCTCAAGCTGGTTTGCGTAGCTTCTAACATGGTACACCTCTATCATACGCTCCCGGGCTCAATTCTCAAAAACTTCGAGGCGCCCAGAACACAAGACGACGTTTAAGCGCGGGCAAGCAAAAGAACAAGAGCAGAGAAAGTAAGGTGAATGGAAATATAAACCACCTGGGTGTTGGCGGTAAACCGTAAAAAACATCAATAAGAAAGGCCGCCACAAGCCCTTCGTAAAACCATTCAAATTTCAAAAACCCCGCGGCCAAGAGTGGAATGATGACCCACCAAGGCACTATCGCTGCCGCTACAGATATAAGCAATGCGTAGAAAATCCTCGTGGACATGTTCTTAATGGGACTCATCTGTCTTTGATTTGTCCAGAAACCTCTACCGCAACATACCGAAGTTCATTAAAATTGACAGGACTACGAAAACTGACATGTTGTAAAAAATCTACCGCTTGGTGTTCTACCAGCTGAACAACACCGACCACAGAAGGGTTGAGACTCGGAAATGTCACCATGTCTCCAACCGCTACCTCCATCTCGCGAGGCAATAAAAGCTGGAAGGCGCCTCCGCCAACGCCGTATGCAGTAGCTTGAATACTTTTTGCACCAAGAAATACCGGGAATTGATTTCCGGGAGATGAAAATAACGTCGCGCGCGAAAAATCCTGGAACACCTCAGTGATTTTCCCAACCGCGCTACTTCCAGCAATGGAAAAAACCATGTCCCCCGCCGAAACACCGTCGTCAATGCCCACATCAAGCACAAGGGTGTCATACGGAGATAGAGGCGGGCGTAAAAGCACAACGGAAAAAATCCGCTTGGTATGATCAGAACGTGAAGAAAACAGTTGGAGCTCTTTTAATTGAGTTTGAAGAGCCTCCAATTGCAACAATCTTTCTCGCGCATCTGTAAGTTCCGTCGACAGACGTTGATTCTCCAGTGCCAAGCTACCCCTTGAGCTTACATATGAACCCGCAGTTTTAAGCGAATCGGCAATCCAATTTCTTGAATAAAAAAGAGGAGTTGCGATCCGATATAACATATTCGGTAAAAATGATGGCCATACTTCTTGCACAACAAACAACAAAAGCAACATACTGCCTACCGCAGCTATTGGATACCAGCTTCGGCGAGGGGGAATATTATTTCTGAAAGGGGAGATCCTCTTCATGCTGTATCAGGGTTTCCTTAAAACGCTCCATATCTTCAAGAATGATACCCGCACCGCGCGCAACTGCCGTCAGCGGGTCATCAGCAACATAGATGGGAATTCTGAAAGATTGCTCCAGAAGAGGCGCAATGCCCTTGAGTAGCGCCCCGCCGCCAACGAGGTGAATCCCCCTCTGCATCACATCGGAAATGAGCTCGGGGGGCGTCGTCTCCAGCACTTCGCGTGTAGCCTCAACAATACTGTCAACTGATTGCGCGAGGGCTTCACGCACGTCAGCATCGGTAATGATAACTTCGCGTGGGAGTCCCGTTACCAAGTCTCTACCTTTTACGACCGTTTCAAGCGACGAACCAAAAGGCATGGCTGAACCAATGGAAATTTTTACATGTTCGGCTGTTTTCTCGCCGATTAAAATCTTAAATTCATTACGGATGTACGCAATGATGTCATTGTTGAAATGATCCCCCGCGATTTTTAAATTCTTTGATCGCACAATACCACCCAAAGAAATCACCGCAATGTCGGTGGTACCGCCACCAATATCAATAACCATACTGCCGATAGGCTCTTTTATCGGCAGGCGGATACCAATGGCCGCCGCCATGGGTTGTTCCACGATATGCACTTCCCGTGCGCCGCTGTTTCTCGTTGCGTCACGCACCGCTCGAGATTCAACATTCGTTACTCCCGACGGCACTCCCACGACCACGCGCGGGCCTACAAATCGGTGCGACCCTTGCTGTACTTTGTTAATGAGATACGCGATCATCTCTTCGGTCACCTCAAAATCGGAAATAACCCCTTCTATCAACGGCCGGATTGCATTGATATGTTGTGGCGTGCGACCAAGCATCGCTTTTGCCTGATTACCCACCGCAACCACGGTTCCCGTCTTCTGGTTTATGGCAACCACCGACGGCTCGTTGATAACAATCCCCTGTCCCCGTACATACACCAAGGTATTGGCCGTCCCAAGATCAATACCTAGGTCATGCGAAAAGAGATGGTACAGTCTTTCAAGCTGGTCTTTAAACATTAGCGTTTAATATGCTCCGCGAGCAGGGAATTTGCAACCATTTCGGTCTTTCCTGTTCGGCGATTTAAAACCTCAATGTTCTTTGCCTGCAGCGTTTTTTTACTCACGGTAAGACGTACGGGTACGCCAATCAAATCAGCATCGGCAAATTTCTCTCCTGCACGCGCGTCGCGGTCGTCAAACAGCACATCAATCCCCTCGGCTGAAAGTAGATCATATACTTCTTCTGCCTGTTTTAAAGCCGCATCATCAGAAACGTCTAGCGCCACCAGATGAACGTCAAAAGGTGCAATGGAAGCGGGCCAGACAATAGTCTTCTCGTCAGAGAAAACTTCCACTACAGTGCCAATCAAGCGGGCAGGACCAATTCCGTAACTTCCCATGATAACCGGATGAGATGTATTGCTTTTATCCACAAACGCAAGACTAAGCGCCTCAGAAAATTTTGTGCCGAGATTAAAAATATTTCCGACTTCAACGGCCTTTAGTCTTGCGTTTGTGGATAAAAGCAATACATC
>MHRQ01000030.1 GCA_001821015.1 Candidatus Taylorbacteria bacterium RIFCSPHIGHO2_02_FULL_46_13 | reverse complement strand
ATGTGTAGACCTTGTTGCGCAGATTGAGCGGGAATTGATCCTGGCTGTGAGTACTTACCAGGTTGCCGATGCGGAAGGAGGTCTGTCAGGAGGACTACAGAGCAAAGTCATTGCCGCAGCGAAATCATTGGTGCCAAAGGTGATCGAGAGCGCTCGCACAACGGTGAACGGAGTACGGTATCTCCGTGACCGCATTGAGGAAACAGCAACGATTCTCAAGAATGTTGCGCAGGAGATGGTGATTGCTGCGCAGGAAATGGGGCAGGATATGTTTGAGCTCACGGGGGAATCACTACGCGCGTATCTGGAGCGGGATAAGAATGGTTACTTTAATCTGATCAATGCACTCAAGATGGATGCAGTGCGGAAGGCGGAGAGCAGAAATGGGGTGGATGTGAATGATGATAATGCCCTCGAAAAATATCATCTCTCATTGAGTACAAATGCAGATTCAGATGAGCATAAAATTTTTGAGCATTCTCCGGGAGATGGGAGGCATCCGGGGAAGCTGGTGCTGATTTTTCTTGGGAATTTTCAACATCTTGGAGACGATCAAGCCGGATTGTATAAATTTGCGAAGGTGGAAGCAGAAAATGAAGGTTATGAAGTGCTTACCTTTCGCGTTGGAGATCTCTACCAACAAAGTGTAAACGAAGTGGCGGCGCTTGATTCATTCCAATTGCATCCGGATGTTGTTTTATCTCAAACCAAAACGATTATTGAGGATCGAATGCAAAGGAAAGGGTTGTTCGCAGAATCCCAGCAAATTACTATTGTGGGTTCGGGGCACTATAGCCGAGGAGGAGGAACGGGGGATAAACTTTTTGGAAGTGAAGATTCCGTACGGGAACTGCTGGGCGGCGCTACTCTGAAGGCGACAGCATATATTGATGCAGTTTCATTGGATAATGGAGACTCTGTTGCTAGGAGACCAGCAGCAGAACATTTCTTTAATGTCTATCAAGAACATACCCACTCATACATAGATATAATGCCCGGAGTCGTCCCAGGACTTCCTCCAGCATTACCTTACTTTGACTTTGGTCAGGGTCAGCCTGTGCGAGGGCAATACATTGCTGGCGCCGAAAATGAGTTGCAAAATTATGGCACCACTTTCACACATCTTACTATTGATGATAATCTCGCACAGCTGATGATTGATAAAGTTTTATCTTCCCTGTAACCAGAATTATTCCAAATATATCTATGCAAATACTGCACTTTGAATTGAGAAGGTGGGTCTGGTGGCTGGCTGCTGCAATTTTATGCATTGTCGCTATTGGTAGTATTACTACCCTACAAACAAAAACCGCTTGGATGGATGATGAACTTGAAAAGGAACTGCAGGACACACTGATTGCATTTAACTTTAGCCAAAAAACTCAAGATCGCAGAATGTATGTCATTGATGGCCTGGGACACGAAAAGTATGTGTTTCCAGTACCAATTGACGACAAGGTTTATGGCAGTACTCCTTCGATTAGTTCTAAAGGTGATGTTGCATATACATTGATTGATATTGAGAAACAGACCGCTGAGATATATGTGTACAATTACAATACACAAATAAATATACTACTAGAAAAGAAAACATACTCATCGGATTTACCATACTACACTTATGGTGCAACTTACATTGATGATAGAATCGGTTACTTTAACTGGTCCCCCGATGGCACCAAGTTGGCTTTTTTTGATGGAAAGGATTTCGTAATTCACGATTTAGAAACCTCCACAGATATTGCACGAATTCCTACAACACAATCTGCTCGTCTACTGGATCGAATGACCTGGATCTCAAACAATACTATTGCTCTCCTCAGTAGAGGAACGGGCAGCAGTAAAAAGGTGGATCTCGGATTAATTGATAAAAGTACTTTTGAAAAAAACCAAGATGCAGTGTTTCTCATCACTCTCAATGAAAAAACAACTCAGCTAAAAATTATGGATCAAAAATTGGTTTGTGAAGGATTCATTCAGCCTATATTCCACGCAGGTATTTTTTATTATGACGGCAAAGAAATAAAAGAAGATATTCCCTGTATTGACACTCCCGAATTGCAGTCAATGTTTGGCAGCAAAGAATGGCCCATTACTTGGATGTATCAATCCAGCAATACATCTGGAAGATTTTATTTCTATCGACGTTATAATGAAATATTTGAGGGTATAGCGAAAACGTGGATAGAAGGCTATGACAAGGTGACAGGTGATACTTTTTTCGTCTATAAGCTTAACGGATACTTGGATGAACTATAAGATTTTACAACTAATGACTGCACAAAAAAATAATTTCAACTGAGAATATGTTAAGCGTTAATCACCATTGACCACCAAATAGCTCATCAACAGCTTCTGCACTCAGTGGAAGAGATGTTAAAGGGAGAGAGCTAAACCCATACAACCTGTCAATTACGCTACGATCACCGGATCGAAATCTTAATGCATCGTGCGCTTGTTTCGAAGAATGCAAAGAAATGGTGCGATTTCCTGCATCATCCGAAATAAAATTTGTCCTAAATAAATCATCTGCAAGAATATGAGCAATACCATTGCCTCTGTATGGCAAACCGTTCGTTGGATCGATGTTGTCCGGTATATATCCAATAGTTTTTCGGGTCTGTAATCTCCATTGTGTAAATGGGTAAGATCATCCTTACTTCTTCCCCCATTTTACACCATGGTTTCCCCAAAGATTCTCTCCTACGAGGAGTACCAGCAGAAGGTCAAAAACCTGAAGACCGTCTCCGATGTTACAAATTTTGCCAAGGAGCTCATTGCCCCGACGCTCCAGGACATGCTCGATGCGGAGCTCACGAACCACCTTGGTTACCCGAAAAATCATCCCTCCGGGCATCACACCGGCAACAGCCGCAACGGGCACTACGGGAAGACGCTCAAGACGAGCTTCGGGGAAGAGCGCATCAATATCCCCCGAGATCGCAATGGAGAGTATGAGCCCATTGCCGTGAAGAAGGGCGAATCCGTTCAGAGCGACGTCGAGGAAAAGATCATTGCCATGTATGCGAAAGGTCTCACGACGCGGGATATCAATTCCTACTTGGAGGATATCTACCGAGTTTCCATTTCTTCCGACATGGTTTCCTCCATTACGGATAAAGTCCTTCCCCGCGTTGAGGAGTGGCAGAGTCGTCCTCTCGCTTCCCTCTACCCGGTCGTCTACCTCGATGGCATTCACTTTAAGGTGCGGGACAATGGAAAGATTGTGAGCAAGTGCGCCTACATTCTTCTCGGCATCACAGTGGATGGCATCAAGGAGGTGCTTGGCATCTGGGTTGGTGAAAGCGAGGGGGCAAAATTCTGGATGCAGGTTCTTTCCGAGATCCGAAATCGCGGCGTGCAGAATATCCTCATCTGCTGCGTGGACGGTCTCTCCGGATTTTCCGAAGCCATCAAAACCATCTTCCCCGATGCCATCGTTCAGCGGTGCATCGTCCACCAGGTCCGCAACACCGTGAAGTACGTTCCCCACAAAGAGAAGAAAGAGTTCTGCGCCGACCTCAAAACGATTTACGGCGCCCCCTCCGAAGAAGCGGGTATGCAAGCCCTCATAGCCGTGCAGGAGAAGTGGCCGCAGTACAAGGTGTACCTCCAGCGATGGGAAGAGCATTGGAACGAGCTCTCTCCTTTCTACTCCTTCCCTGAGGAGATCCGGCGCATGATCTACACGACGAATGCGATCGAATCTCTCAACCGGCAGTTCCGCAAAGTGACGAAAACGACGAGCATTTTCCCTCACGATAAATCGCTCACAAAACTTCTCTGGCTTGCCCAAAGAGACATCAGTAGAAAGTGGGGCATGTCCGTGAGAAACTGGGGTCAGATCCTCGCGCAATTCGCCATTCTCTTTCCCGAAAAGATCACCATTTCTTAATCATGTCTACTGCATTTACACAATCGTGATTGCACACCCAGTTTTTCTAAAAGATTTCTGTGCTTTTACAATAATTTCATTAATCGATGCTCCTGCAAGTAGACAATTATGAATATCAAGTGCTTTTGCTTTCGTATCACCGATAAAATCCGCATCAAACTGCCCACCTTCCTGTTTAACCACAAATAATAAACCATTGTGAGTGATGTTCATTAATACACTAATATCGTCACTCACTCTCATAGCATTGGAAATTGATTCAGCAAGAACAAGCCAACCCGCCACGCCGATTGATTTTTTTAACACGGGTGGCATATGCCCACCATTTGCATATACAGAGAAATTTTTCATAAAAAAATCGAAGGGCTCTGCACTTTCAAATTTACTTCTAAATTCGGGAAGAAACTGATAAAAACTTTGGGCGTGCAAGTTATAGCTTTGTTCATCTTCAAAACACTGATCACGCAAAACATTCGCCTTTTTGCATAACCCAATTATTTCATTATCAATGGAAACCTCTAGGCTCTGACCATTTTCTATGCCCCCCAACTCAGCTATGGCCCATTCTTCTTTAAGATTAGGATCAAACATGGAAAGTAATATAAACATGAATCTTAATTAATGTCAAATAACCAGTTTCTAGAATTACTCATTTTTCCATCAACTTCCCCCACACCTACGAATGGTCCAACAAAGCCGGGAAGACGTGGAGATTGTAGTTTTGGCTCTCCTCGCAACAAAATAAGGATTGCAATTCCTGTTTTTTCATATAAAATAAGGATTAAGAATCCTGTTTTTTGATGCATATCCATCGTGAAGCAGAGGCGCATATCCAACGCTTCCTCCAGAGAGGGAAGGTATGCATTGTGTACGGTCCGAGGCGCGCAGGCAAAACAACGCTTCTCTCAACGCTCTTCCCCGAGCGGCCTGATACGCTCACGCTCTCGTGCGAAGAGGAGCGTGTACGCAGGCAACTCGTTCCAGACCGGCTCGTCCTCTCCGAGCTTGTCGGACAGAGAACAACGATCGTTCTCGACGAAGCACAACACCTCGCAGAGGCAGGACTCGTCCTTAAGGTGCTCATTGATGCCTTTCCGCACCTCACGATTATTGCCAGTGGTTCATCGTCGTTCGATCTTGCAAACAAGGTTCAGGAACCCCTCACGGGACGGTACCTTTCCTATACACTCTTCCCCCTCACTCTTCGGGAACTTGCGGTACATGTTCCCTCCACAGATCACGAGTATATCCTTGAGCATGCTCTCCTCTATGGTACCTACCCCGAACTCTTCACTCTCAAAGGAAAAGAAGAGAAGATCCGCGCACTCACGACGCTGACGGATGCCTACCTCTATAGGGACATTCTGAGTTTCCAGCTTGTGAAAAGCAGCCGCAAGCTCCGGGAACTCCTTGAGCTTCTTGCGCTCCAGATCGGGAACGAAGTCTCATACAGCGATCTTGGCGCGCAACTTGGGATGGATACAAAAACTGTCGAACGGTACATTGATCTCCTCGAAAAATCATTTGTTCTCTTTCGGCTCCACGGATTTTCCCGTAACCAGCGCACCGCGATCCGCAGGAAAGTGAAGATCTATTTCGTGGATCTTGGCGTTCGGAACACCATCGTGAATACGTTCACGGATCTCCATTTGCGCAGTGACAAGGGGGCGCTTCTGGAAAACCTCTTCATCAGCGACTACTGGAAACAAAACATCAACGCCGCACAGAGAGAGAACCTGTTTTTCTGGCGCACCTACGATCAAAAGGAACTCGATCTCCTTGCGGAAAAGGACGGGGCATTTCAGGTATTCGAGGTAAAGTGGCAGGCGGGTAAACCCGCACGGCACTTTCTCTCCTTCCTCCACCATGCGCCAAAAAGCACGCTCACCATGGTGAACGTCGGCAATATTATGAGGATAGGCAGTCGGCGTTGATGTCCCTCCTCCGAACAGATGAAATTCTCCATGGTTCTCAGCCGCGCGGGTCGTTCGCATCTGCGCCGGGCCGATGGTCTGCGTTCACGATTGGAT
>MHRQ01000029.1:8209-33921 GCA_001821015.1 Candidatus Taylorbacteria bacterium RIFCSPHIGHO2_02_FULL_46_13 | reverse complement strand
CAAATTCAAATGGGTAAATTCAGTCATAGATTTATTCTACAAGTGTTCGGATTCAAAGGTAAATTTCCACCCAAAACAAAAAACGAAACAGAAAGGCCTTATGATAACTCCCGTCAATACCGTGAAGTGTTACAAGGATCCTCTCGCCCTCGACGTTACGGTCAGGGTGAGAGATCAGTGGGTTTCGGACCCTGCGTACCTGGAGATGGTGCAGAAGACAGTCATCTGCTGTACGGATTCTACCCTTACGGTCAGAGGTGATCCGCATGCCATTTATTTGGCGAAACGCACTGCGTGTCCGATGGCCGGTGTGTGGTGTCTCGGAGGTCGAGTCTTCTTCAACGACGATTCGCCCGAGGTATCGATTGCCCGTTGCGTCAAATTGGAAACCGGGGTTAGCCTGGATCCAAAACGCTTCGTGTACCTTCGCACCAACCTCTATTCTTGGGTGAAAGTAGCCCAAGGAGATTTCGGTGGCAAAAACTTCGCTGCAACGTATAACGTTGAAGTGTCGTCTGAAGAGCTGACGCAGATGGCTCACGGCCTTAAGAAGGAAGAGTACGACCCAGTGTTTGGCTTCCAGCGCTTTTGCAGGGAGCGTCTAGTGGACGAATCGGTTCACCCAGCGATGCTGGATATTTACGACCAACTCTGGACCAAGTAGTCTGTTATCCAGAGTAATCACAGAAGCCTCACAGCACGAATGTGGGGCTTTACTTTTATCCACAGTTTTGTTAACGTATTGCAATCACTAATGAGTCTTTCGGACTCATTTTTAAGCGGTTGGGTTCTGTCTGCAGAAGCCAGACGTTTACCCCGTGAAATAGGGGCTTTGGAGTGATTGTGTAAAAATAAAAATAACGAATAGGATTTTGAGTAATCAGTGAAGCCCGATACTTTATTTCACGGGGTCATTATTTTCTACCACTCACTTCGTTCGTGAAGAAAATATATGAAGTTTATTTTGGGCAAAAAGCTGAATATGACACAGGTATTTACCGAAGATGGTTCCGTGCATGTTGCCACGGTAGTTCAGGCTGGCCCAGTCGTAGTGACGCAGGTCAAAGGTAAGGAAAAGGATGGCTATGAGGCAATACAGATTGGCTTTATGGCGAAGTCTAAGAACGAGACAGAAAAAGCGGCGCACAAGCGTTACGCACACGTACAAGAATTTCGTACCGAAGGAGAAAAAGTTGACCTCAAAGTTGGTGACAGTATAGATGTTTCCACCTTTGCGGTGAATGACACCGTTGAAGTGACTGGTATTTCAAAAGGAAAAGGTTTCCAGGGTGTTGTGAAGCGTCACGATTTTCGTGGCGGCCAGCGCACACACGGGCAAAAGCACTCTGAGCGCGAGCCGGGAGCAATCGGCGGACGCGGACGAGCTGGGGGTCGCGTTTCAAAAGGCATACGCATGGCCGGACGCATGGGTTCTGATCGTGTCACGGTGAAAAATCTTAAAGTTTTGCAGATTGATCCAGCCGGAGGGTTTATTTTGATAGAAGGAGCTTTGCCCGGACATCGCGGTACACTGGTTTCAGTGAAAAGCGAATAAACATGGAAAAAGCGCCCTCAAAAAAGAATAAAGAGGTTACAAACCCAGAAATTTCTAACGGGATGGAAGCTTCCGTTTACAACAGTCAAGGGAAAGAAGTCCGTTCAGTAAAATTACCTGAAGATGTTTTTGGTGTGAAATGGAATGGCGATTTGGTGCATCAGGTGGTTACCTCAATGAAAGGAAATGAGCGAGAGAATGTAGCGCACGTAAAGATGCGCGGAGAGGTGGCTGGAGGAGGCAAAAAGCCTTGGCAGCAAAAAGGAACAGGCCGCGCGCGCCACGGCTCAACTCGTTCACCGATTTGGGTTGGTGGAGGCGTTACCCATGGCCCGAATGCCAATAAAAATTACGCGCGAAAGATCAATCGCAAGATGCGCACCAAAGCTCTCTACGCGGTGCTTTCTAAGAAATTCAAAGATGGTGAAGTGCTTTTTATTGACGCGCTTTCCGTACCAAATGGAAAAACAAAAGAGGCACGACTCATGCTTGGACGATTTGCCGCGATTAAGGGATATGAACGACTTCTCACGAAGCCTGTAAATGCCGCTTTCATTGCGCTTGGAAAGAAAGATAAAGCGACCGAGCTTGGACTGCGCAATCTCTCAAACATTTCCGTAGATGAAGTGCGTAATATCAATCCAGTTTCTGTTCTCTCCAGTAAATATTTACTCATTAGCGATCCCGAGACCGCATTTGGCGAGCTCTCTGATAGAATGGCAAAGAAACAATCCCGTTAGAAATAGGTTGTCCGCGGCGGACAACCGTTGCGAGGTAGGCGAAAGTAAGTAGTATGAATCTTATCCAAATAATTACAAGCGAAACATTAACAAACTATTAGATTTCTAACGGGATGGCGCTTTTTAATTTCAAAAAGAATAAGGAAGAAAAAAAGGAAGTGGCTGTCGCCGTTCCCGCGAAAACTAAAGTGCAGAGAAAGGTCTCGGTTGTTTCTACGTCCGAGCAGTCGGGGTCTGCACCGCATGTGCTTTTAGGTATACGCGTGACCGAGAAAGTCTCGCTCTTGGCTGAGAAAAATAATGTCTACACGTTTAATGTAAGCTCTGACGCCAACAAACAGAATGTCGCGCAGGCAATCATGCATTTGTATAAAGTGAAGCCGATTAAGGTGAGCATCATGAAAGTGCCTTCAAAACGCGTGTTTGTGCGCGGCAAGCGTGGAGTTAAGCGTGGTGGCCGCAAAGCATACGTATTTTTCAAGAAGGGAGAAAAAGTTGAAATTTCTTAATACAAAACCATGAAGTTCTATAAACCAACAAGTAAATCACGCCGACATCTATCAACCGTTTCATACCGTGGTGTCATTACCGCATCAGAACCGCTCAAATCACTAACGAGCGGCTTTAAGCGCCATGTTGGGCGCAATAACCGGGGCCGCATTACGACGCGTCACAAAGGAGGTGGAAATAAGCACTTGTATCGCGAAATTGACTTTCTCTATAACAAACATGATATGCCAGCGCGCATAGAGTCTGTTGAATATGATCCAAACCGCACCGGCTTTATTGGTCTCGTACTTTATCCAGACGGAGAGCGACGTTATGTGCTTTTGCCAAAAGATGTAACCGCGGGAAGTACGTTTTTGGTTTCTGAAAATGCACCTCTGACATCGGGCAACCGTCTTCCTCTTAAGAAAATTCCTGTCGGTACTTTTATTTACAATGTTGAATTAAAGCAAGACGGCGGAGCAGTGCTCGCGCGCTCCGCGGGCAACTACGCACAGCTCGTCGCGCTTGAAGGTGGGTTCGCACAAGTGAAGCTCCCGTCTACCGAAGTGCGCAAAGTCAGCGAAAATGCATGGGCATCTATCGGCGCAGTTTCAAACGAAGAAAATCATTTGGTAAATATCGGAAAAGCCGGTCGCTCACGATGGCTCGGTATTCGCCCAACGGTCCGCGGTACTGCACAAAACCCAGTTGACCACCCATACGGAGGAGGTGAAGGACGCCAAGGCCGAGGCCGCCGCCGTGCAATTACGCGCTGGGGCAAGCCAGTGGGCAAGGGCCAGAAATCCCGCCGCGCCAAGAAATATTCCAATGTATTCATTGTGTCCAGACGAAGGGTTGGAAAGGGTAAATTAAATACTCCATAAGATACGAGCGGTACTAAGTCTTACCACTTCTCGCCCCGTGAGAAACTGTGGGCGCTTGCGCCCACAGTTTCTCTTGGGGTCTCCCGCCGAAAGGTTGGCAAAAACAAAAAATCAGCAATATAGTCGCTCGGAATTAATTTTCAACACCACGGATAAACCCCGCCAGCGCGGGGTTTTCCTATGCTCAGTTCGCTATCGTCAAGAGCCCTCGGAGACTCGGGTCATTGACGAACCAGCTGGCTCGCTTCCGCAATGTTCTTGAAAATTATTCCTCGCTTTAAGTCAAAAAGAAAAATTAATTCCTAGTTCTTTTTCTTAGATTTTATATACCCCACAAGTGCGCCGATGAGACAGCCTGCGGGTATGCGTGTTCTAGGAAAGATAGCCCGAGCGTCCTCTATCCCCAGACTGTCCACACTATATGAACAGTTCTGTTTCAGGTGATTTTTGATAGGGGGGTAAGTTTTCTTCCTTAGCAATAGAAGTTATCAATACGGCCTCATTACCAAGACTCTAAGCGAAGCTTGGGTTTTTTGAAATATTGCGCAGGACGATGAGTCCGAGCATAGCAAAAATCCAGTAGGTTTTTATGCGCGTTTCAAAAAGCCTAAGCCGAGCGGTCATTTGACAAAATAACCCCCTCTGGTAGGATACGCCCTACGCTCTCCCAAGAGAGCTGATTTATTTTTTATGTCTAGATCAGTCTATAAAGGGCCATATATATACCCAAAACTTCTTGAGAAGATTGCGGGCAAGAAACCAGACCAAGCTGGCGTTGTTCGCACATGGGCCCGCGCAAGCCAGATTGCTCCCGAAATGGTGGGGTTTAAGTTTGGCGTCCACAACGGAAGAGAACATATTGAAGTTTTAATCACCGAGGAAATGGTTGGACACCGCCTCGGTGAATTTTCGCCCACGCGAAAGTTTACTAAGCACGGCGGAAAGATGCAGAAGGAATTGGAAGCAAAGAAGAAAGAATCTGAAATCGCATCTGCGCAATCGGCCAAAGCACCTGCTGTAGCGAGTGGGGCACCAGCCGCAAAATAAATTCACCTGATAAAATTTTATATTATACGAAAATGTTTAATTATCCACCAAAAACCACTAGACCTAAAACTACCGTGATATTTGTTACCAATGTAAAAAATTTAGGCAGGTAAACCATGATTGAAGCAATTATAAAAAATCATCGCCAGTCTCCACGAAAAGTACGCCTCGTCGCGGATTTAGTGCGCGGCAAAAAAGTTGCCCATGCGCTGACCGTTTTGCAATTCCTCAGCAAGCGGGCATCTGAGCCAATATTGGGCGCAATTGAGAGCGCGGTGGCGAATGCAAAGAATAATTTTCAGTTGGGTTCTGACCGCCTCTATATTAAGGATATTCGTGTTGACGAGGGAGTTACCATGAAGCGTTTTATGCCTCGCGCACGAGGTTCAGCTCACGAGATTAAAAAGCGCACGAGCCGCATTATGGTGGCGTTGGATACGAAAGGTGATGAGACCCTTGCCGTGAAGAAACGCCAAGAGGCGCAAGCGGTTGAGGCAGAGGTAGCGGATTCACATTTAGAAAACTAAACATGTCGCATTCCGTACACCCGTATTCGCATCGCCTTGGCATCATCAGAGATTGGAAGTCTCGCTGGTTTGGGATGAAGGACAAGTATCGGGCAAATCTTCGCGGTGACATTATGTTGCGAGAATACCTCACCACACGTCTGCGCGATTTTTTTGTCAGTGGAGTTGAGATTGAACGCAACGAGAAACATTTTCGTATTATTATCCGCACGGCTCGCCCCGGAATGCTTCTGGGTAAAAGCGGTGAAGGAATTACAAACCTCAAGAAAGATTTAGATAAACAAATCAAGCGCCTTAAACTCGCGGTTACCCAGAACATTAAAATAGATGTTGAAGAGGTTCGCTCTCCGGAATCTAACGCGGCTATCTTGGCCAGAATGGTTGCTGAAGCTCTTGAAAAACGTTTGCCGTTTCGCCGTGTGATGAAGCAAATTATTGATAAAGCCATGGCAAATCGCGATGTGCTCGGGGTAAAAATCTACTGTGGTGGACGTCTTGGAGGCGCTGATATGGCTCGCACGGAAGCTCTGAAAAAAGGCCGCATCCCGCTTCAAACCCTTCGCGCAGATATAGATTTTGCACGAGACAAGGCGCACATGACCTATGGTGATCTTGGTATTAAGGTGTGGGTGTACCGGGGTGAGATCTTTAATGCAAACTTGAAAAATCAAAATGCAAAATAACAGTTCAAAATTTTTAAATTTTACATTGTCATTTTTAATTTTGAAATTTACATTTTAATCTATCGTCATGTTGTTTCCTAAAAAAGTTAAATACAGAAAGTGGCAAACGGGCCGCACCAATCAAAAGCTCAAACGCGTTGATTCGCGCGGCGCGCAGGTTTCGTTTGGTTCTTTCGGACTGAAAGCTCTTGCGCCCGGACGTATACGCAGTCAGCAAATTGAAGCGGCGCGAAAGACGATGTCACGTGTTGCAGGCAAGACCGGAAAAATTTGGATTCGCGTATTTCCTGACCGGCCTTACACGGCCAAAGCGGCGGAGGTGGGTATGGGTTCGGGTAAAGGCGACCCGCAAGGATACTGCGTAGATATTCGCCCAGGGCGGGTCATTTTTGAGATTGATGGTTTGGCCGATGTGGATGCGCGAGAGGCCTTGCGAAAGGCAGGGACTAAGTTGCCTGTTAAAACCAAGGTTATTAGCCGCGATTTAGTTTAGAAAATTCAGGAGTGAAACGATTTGCCCGAACAAATTTTTGGAAAAAAATTTGCACGGGCAAGTAATTTACTTAACTCCGCCCTAATTTCACAACACAAACAATGAAAAAAGTAAGCACAAATGAATTTCACAGTATGCGATACGAGGATATTTTCTGTCCAGTAAAATTAGGGCGGGATGATGATTTTTATCATCGCTTCGCTTCAGTAAAAATCAATCATGGAAGCTTCTGAATTAAAACAGAAAACAGAAAAAGAACTCACGGTACTTTTGGATACAAAGCGACGCGATCTTTGGAAGTTCCGTTTCGGTGCTTCAGGGAGTAAAGCCCGCAACGTTAAAGAGGGGAAGACTCTGCGACGTGATATTGCACGGATTCTGACCGTTCTTACTGGAATGCATGCCCTGCGAAAAAATAATTTCTGAATTGGCTCCCGTTAGAAATAGGTCGCGTAGTGCGACCGTTGCGGGTCAGAGAAAAGTAAGTAATATAAACAGGGTTCAAAGTATTAGCTAAGAAACATTAATTAACTAGAGGATTTCTAACGGGATGGAACAAAATGATAAACAAAAGAATACACGTTCCGAACGACTTCTCACCGGAGAAGTAGTTTCAACCAAGATGAAAGATACGATTGTGGTATCGGTGGAGAGTTACCACAAACACCCGAAGTACGGAAAATATATTCTGCACAGCAAGCGCTTCAAGGTGCACGACCCTGGCAATACGGCTGTCATGGGTGAAATTGTCTATATTAAAGAAACACATCCGATTTCTAAGGATAAACATTTTAAACTTGCAGGGAAGAAAACTGTTAAGACCCCTGAAGCGGAGGCATAAAAAACTACTATGATTCAACCACGATCAATTGTAAAAATCGCAGATAATTCAGGTGCCAAAATAGGGCGCATTTTCAAGGTTCTTGGCGGTAGTCGCAAGCGTTACGCACGTATCGGCGATCGCGTAGTGCTCTCCGTGCAAAAGGCAGAGCCTCGTAAAACGATCAAAAAGAAGGATGTTTTGCAGGCGGTGGTGGTGCGTCAGCGCCAGGCACTTAGACGTAAGGACGGTTCGTATATACGTTTTGATGAAAATGCTGTAGTGATTCTGGAAAAGGACAAAATGGAACCAATTGCCGGTCGTGTGTTCGGTCCGATTCCACGCGAGATTGCAGATATGGGTTATCAGACGATTGCTTCACGAGCGCCTGAAATTATTTAGAAAATTCAGGAGTGAAACGATTTGCCCGAACAAATTTTTGGAAAAAAATTTGCACGGGCAAGTAATTTACTTAACTCCGCCCTAATTTCACAACACAAACAATGAAAAAAGTAAGCACAAATGAATTTCACAGTATGCGATACGAGGATATTTTCTGTCCAGTAAAATTAGGGCGGGATGATGATTTTTATAGTCGTTCATAGTATACTCACTCCTTAAAAATCTATCATGCACATAAAAAAAGGCGACAACGTAATAATCATTTCAGGAACAGACAAAGGCAAGAAAGGAAAAGTGCTCAAGAGTTTTCCTGTGCTTGGGAAAGTAGTTGTTGAAGGTGTTAATATGCATAAAAAACATCAGGGGCCAAAGAAGAGCAACCAAAAGGGGCAAGTGGTAGAGAAAGCCATGCCGGTGAACGCTTCAAATGTTTCAGTTGTTGATCCCTCAAGTGGCAAACCTACCCGTGTAGGAAAGAAACTTGTTGGTGAAAAATCTGTCAGAATTGCAAAGCGCAGCGGCGCCACACTTTCTTAAACATATGCAAACAACCAAAGAAAAACAGAAGAATGCATTCAAAACGCTGGAGAAATCTCTAGGCCTCGTTAATGTGATGCAGGTACCGCGACTTGTAAAAATTGTGGTGGGCGTGGGCACCGGTTCATTTAAAGATAAAAAGAAGAATGAAATCGTTGTAGATCGCATCGCGAAGATCACAGGCCAAAAAGCTGCTCCGCGTGGAGCAAAAAAGTCCATTGCTTCATTTAAATCTCGTCAAGGAGATGTGGTGGGGTATCAAGTAACTCTTCGTGGTGCTCGTATGCAAGATTTTCTTGACCGGCTTATAAATATCGCATTGCCACGTACGAAAGACTTTAAAGGGCTTTCCACGGATTCCATTGATGAAATGGGTAATCTTACGCTTGGCATCAAGGAACACACGATTTTTCCGGAGACTGCCGATGAAGATATCAAAGATGTATTTGGTCTTGCGGTCACCGTTGTGACTACGGCAAAGAGCAAAAAAGTGGCGCGAGAATTTCTCACCTATCTCGGTTTCCCCTTCAAGAAATAGAGGAGAGAGATTTTCGTTTCTTATAGATTCAAAACTGCGATTTTGTGGAGTTCTGATTCTCTCAACCTATATACCCTACACAATAAGAATGCTATAGCATTCTTATTGTGTAGGGTATTGTTCGGATACTTTATAGACCAAAACTGTTTCGCAGGACGCTGTCGTTTTCCATTTGGTCAACAATGAGATATAAAACATCTTTGCCAAAGTGAAAATCTATCTTGAGTAAGGCAATGAAGTCCTCGCAATCGTATGGATATACCCACACACTATCTTGTAATCGTTTAAATCCCACCGCTATTAATGTCTCTCTCAGTTTATTTCTCAATCTTTTCTTCTGCTCTGTGATATCAAAGATAAGCACCCTCCATTTTTTGTCCCATCGACGCGGTTTTTTTATTCTATACTCTGATGACTGCGCCTTGCGCAAGAGCGACTCGCCTTTTTGAGTTAGACGCAGGAAACCACTTTTGTATTCAATGAGGTCGTGTGCTATAAGTCGGTTGCGTGCCCGATTAATACTGTCGCGTCGAGGTTTCTTTATAACGCCCATTTTGCCGAGCGCACCCATTACATTTGGAGCAACTACGGAAATAGCAAGCATCCCTGTAATAGCGATACTTGCGAGCATAGCCTTCTGAATATTTGTAATTCTAGTTCTCTTTTTACTATCTTTTTCAAGTTGTCCCATACTTTTTCTTTTGTACTTATGTTTGCATAAGCATACCACAATAAGAATGCTATAGCATTCTTATTGTGGTAGGTGATATCCACAGGAGTTGGGGAAGTCGACAGGCTTGTTTTTTCCTTGTGTTACAATGTTTGTATGCCTGTAACTGCTGAACTTACTCAATACGTAATCCAAGCCCGCGCATCGGGG
Organism: Candidatus Taylorbacteria bacterium RIFCSPHIGHO2_02_FULL_46_13; assembly: GCA_001821015.1. GTDB lineage: Bacteria > Patescibacteriota > Minisyncoccia > Phycocordibacterales > DSPV01 > 2-02-FULL-46-13. Next base: position 24,326 of record MHRQ01000029.1, on the reverse strand, counting down.
CTTTCTGATGATGCTATTCGTGCAGAACTCCTTAAAGCTGGTTGGAATCCAACGGATGTTGATGCAGTAGTGCCTCCGAGCACTCCTTTACCTCCATTGCCAGTCTTACAGCCTGCATTTACAAAGGAAATTCAGGGAGCCGGGCCAGTCGAGGCGCGTCCACGTAGAAGTCATCTGCCATTTGTCATTACTGTCATTCTGCTCCTTCTTGTAGGAGGAGCTGTCTATTATTTCCTGCCGGATATTGTTGGGGTGGTTATGAAGCTTACGAATAATGCGGCCCCTGTTGTACCTGTAGAAAACCTTCCTGCAAATAACACGCCGGCTCCCGCCCAACCGATCACTACTAACACTGACACTACTGGCTGGCAGACATATCATGATGATAAGTACGGGTTTGAGTTTATGTATCCACCAACAGAGATTCATCGGGATGTTGATATTGCTACTTATACAACAGATGCGGGCGTCATTGTTACAAGTATCCCTTTTGCAGGAAACTCTCTTATTTCTGCAGAAAGTAAAAGCCGAGATTATACTGACCTACCTCAGTATTTGGAAAAAGTTGCGCAAAATATCAGAGATGTCAACGCTAAAGCGAAGAATGAAGATTATAGAAATTCAACCGTTAATATTGAGAAAACTATTTTAGGTGGGCAGGATGCTTACGTTGTTAAAACCATAGGAAAGGTGGGGCAAAGTCACGATTTTTTTGTTGATAGAGGAAGTTATTTGTTCCACCTCAATTTCCCTTTCTACACTATAGACCCTTCAAATCCTGACTACCAAAAGCCACTCTTTCAAAAAGATAGGGAGATGAAAGCATTAATTGAACAAATGATTACGACTATCAAATTCTTCCCACTCTAGATCCCCCATAAATTTCTGGTTTGACACCCTTTTCTCTCTTTGCTAGTATGGCCTGACGCTTAAGGGCGTTTTGAAAGATCTATCCGCACACCTTTTCCTCCTGTGCGGAGAGATGGGAAAGGGGTCGGGGAAACGGGAGTTTCTCCGCGGAGGAGAGCAGTGAGTGAAGCGAGTATTGAGAACCGAGAGGTTCTTAAACTTAAAGCTTTACTGCTGCAGGAAAGCTTTAAGTAGTTGGCACTGTTGGAATCTAGGCCTTTGTACCCGGCAGTTACGGATAAGGCGCTAAATACCCACCGAACCAACGACCTTTTTTGTTTACCCGGTAAAGTTTTTGCTCTCGTACGCCAGAGGCGTACAGGCAAAGCCAAGAGCAAAAAGTTTTTCGGGTGAAAAAATCATGGCAAAAACATCAACAGTTGCACGGTCGCAAAAGAAGCCTAAATTTTCCTCACGGATAGTACGGCGCTGTTTTCGTTGCGGTCGCAAGAGAGCGTTTATGCGCGATTTCGGTCTCTGCCGCATTTGTTTCCGTGAATATGCTAATGAGGGCATGATACCAGGCGTACGAAAATCATCATGGTAGAGTTAGCTGAAAATTATCATCTGCGGCGTTGCGGGCTCCGATGCTCCCTCACAATAGGGGGACTATTGCTCGGTTCGCTTCTCGCCCGCGCCTTGTAGCTGAAGAATTTTCAACAAACTCACAAAACAAATGGTAAAGGACAACATTTCAGATTTTATTGTGAAGCTATCTAATGCGGGTAAGGCCGGCAAGCCTACCGTTCTGTTTCCTTATTCAAAAATGATTGCCGCTATTGCAGAGGTGTTACACAAAGAAGGATATATCACACTTATTGAACGCAAAGGGAAAAAGATGGGTAAGTTTTTGGAAGTTACTCTTGCCTATGACGAAAGCAAACACGCGAAAATCAGCGGAGTTGCACGCGTTTCCAAACCTTCGCGACGCGTGTACGGTAAATCAAATCAGCTTTTTCCCGTGTTCAACGGACTCGGTCGGCTCGTACTTTCCACCCCTAAAGGCATTATGACCGGAGGCGCTGCGCGCAAAGAGCATTTAGGAGGCGAGCTGCTCTTCAAGATCTGGTAGATCTTGAAGAAATGTAAAATGCAAATCTCAAAATGAAAAATTACAAAACAACATACATGCAGGCTCGGATTTCAAACACTTTCAATCTTGAATTATCATTTTCAATTTTGATTTTTTAACTTTAAATTATTAACATGTCACGTATCGGCAAAAAACCAATTCCAGTTCCTAAAGGCACAACCGTCACGGTGTCAGGTAGAAACGTGTCCGTGAAAGGGCCTCTGGGAGAGCTCTCACGCGAATTTAAGTCATCTGTAGCTATAGAAATAACTGCAGATTCCGTGACGGTGTCCCCTAAAATATTGACGAACGAGACGAAAGCGCTTTGGGGCACGTATGCATCTCTTATCAAAAGTATGATGGCGGGAGTCAATAAGGTTTTTGAAAAGCGGTTGGCGATAGAGGGTATTGGATATAAAGCAGACGTAAAGGGGACCGACATTGTTCTGGCTCTTGGTTTTTCACATCCCGTCAAGATTGCCATACCGACAGGTTTGAAAGTGGTTACCGAGAAGGGCTTGATTACTGTTTCCGGTATTAATAAAGAAGAGGTAGGTCGCTTTGCCGCGGAGCTCAGATCGCTCAAAAAACCTGAGCCCTACAAAGGGAAGGGAATCCGTTACCAGGGAGAAGTTATCAAGATGAAGCAGGGTAAGAAGGCTGCCTCAACCACTGCGTAACTATATGTCTAAAGCTATCCAAAACAGAGCACTACGCTTACGCACTCGCCGCCATACGAGGATTCGTTTTCGTGTACGGGGGACAGCAGACCGCCCTCGCTTGTCAGTGTTTCGTTCAAACCATTTTATGTATGCACAGCTTATTGATGATACCAACGGTAAAACGATTGCCGCCGCTTCAACCAAAGACCTCAAAGGAAAGACCATGCTCGCGAGAGCTGCCGAGCTTGGAAAAACTATTGGGGACCTTGCGCTCGGCAAAAAGATGAAGAAAGTTGTCTTTGACCGTGGAGGGTATGTGTACACGGGTCGGATCAAAGCTATCGCGGACGGCGCGCGCGCGGCGGGGTTGATATTTTAAATGAAAATTAAGGAGTAAAGCGACTATAATTTACTTAACCCCGTGGAATAGGCAATTCAATACAATGAAATACATACAAATCACAACTAATAGTAAGGCAAACAGCAAGGTCCGAGGTATTATTCCACGGGGTGGTGATTTTAATACTCACTTCGTTCGTTAAAAATCAATCATGGCTGACGAAATAATCAAAACAGAAACAGACGACAAGGGCGAACCAGTTGCACGAGTTGCACCAGTTGTAGCTGTGGAGAGCGGTACTCCCGTAGCAGTTGTGCCAAAAGATGAAAAACGACCGGTCCGCGGGGCGTTTAGAGATCGTCAACCTTTGCGCAAGAAAAACTTCAGACGTTCTGGACGTCCGGAGCGGGCGCGTCAGGAATTTGACCAGAAAATCATAAATATTCGCAGAGTCGCTCGCGTTTCTACCGGTGGCCGACGCTTTAGCTTCTCTGTTGCAATGATTTTGGGGAATCGCCGTGGTTCTGTTGGGGTAGGTACCGGCAAAGGAGCAGACACGGCAATTGCGATTGAAAAATCAATTCGTGATGCGAAGAAACATATGATTCAACTTTCTCTAACCCCTTCTTTTTCTATCGCGCATCGCATTGAAGCAAAATATTCAAGCGCCAGAGTGATGATGATGCCGGCGCCTGGTCGCGGTGTGGTGGCGGGGAGTGCTGTGCGCAACGTTATAGAGCTTGCGGGTATAAAAGATATCACGGCTAAGATTTTTTCTCCGAGCAAGAACAAACTTAATGTCGCCCGCGCTGCGATGCAAGCGCTTCATACTCTGCGATTAGGGAAAGTATTAGCTAAAGACGTCTCAGCGGAACCTAAATTACCCGTGTCGTCCTCCTAATGAAAAATGTAAATCTCAAAATGAAAAATGACAATTTAAAATTGGAGAGAGTAGGAAAGGTGCAGAGAATTTTGCATTGTCATTTTGAACTTTGATTTTTTAATTTTGAATTATTACCATGCAAATGCATAACATACAAAGAAATACCAAGCGGAAATACTCACAGTCAGTGGGACGTGGTGGCAAGCGTGGAAAGACATCCGGACGCGGTACCAAGGGCCAGAAAGCGCGGTCCGGCAGGAAGATACGTCCTGAGATACGGGATGTCATTATGCGTTTGCCCAAGTTACGAGGCCGTGGAAAGAATATCAACCAAAGTATACAAGCGGATGCGGTAATCGTTGATATTGAGCTTTTAGAAAAACGATTTGAGGCGACCGAAGTGGTGACACCACAGACGCTGTTAGAAAAAGGTTTGATTGAGAGCGTAAGCGGCGTACTGCCCAAAGTTAAGATCCTGGGTTCAGGTGAACTGACCAAAAAGCTTTCCATAGTGGGGTGCAGTGTATCGGCTGGAGCAAAGACAAAGATAGAAAAAGTGGGGGGAAAAATCACCGCATAACACATGAATCCCGTTAGAAATAGGTCGCCGAAGGCGACCGTTCGGGGTCAGAACGAAGTGAATAACATGTATACTATGCCTAAAATTATGAATACCACATTAATAAACTATTAGATTTCTAACAGGATGAATACGTTTCTGGAAAAATTAAAGCTTGTGTTCAAGGATCCGGTACTTCGCAACCGTGTGTTCTTTACGATTGGTGCCCTCATCATCTTCCGCTTGCTCGCGATTATACCTATTCCCGGTATTGATCCGTTGCAGCTGAAAAATTTGTTTGCCAACAATCAATTCTTGGGTCTCCTGGATATTTTTTCAGGCGGCGGGCTTTCCACATTTTCCATCATGATGCTTGGCGTTGGACCCTTTATTACCGCTACGATCATCATGCAATTGTTAACGATGGTTTTTCCGAAGCTCAAAGCCTTGTATCAAGAAGAGGGGGAAGCGGGACGTATGAAATTTGCACAGTATTCTCGCCTGTTAACGATACCACTCTCTATTATCCAAGGGTACAGCTTTATGATACTTCTTGAACGACAGCAGGTAGTGACCAATATAGGTTCGTTCAGTATGTTAATTAATATTGTCATTATTACAGCCGCCTCGCTCCTTTTGATGTGGATCGGCGAGCTCATCACCGAATTCGGTATTGGCAACGGCGTCTCGCTCCTTATTTTTGCCGGTATTGTGTCGCGTATTCCTGCGGTTACGAGTCAACTTGCGTTTACCTTTGATGTTTCGCAAATCCCACTTTATCTTGGGTTTCTTGTTGCAGCTCTCTTGATCGTGTTGGGCGTCGTCGTGGTGACGGAAGCGGAGCGTCCGATACCGGTGACATATGCGCGACGGGTGCGCGGCATGAAGGTGTATGGTGGAGTCTCCACGTATTTGCCGCTACGTCTCAACCAAGCTGGCGTTATTCCGATCATCTTTGCGCTTTCTATTTTGCTTTTTCCCCAGGTCATCGTGAATCTTCTCTCAGGTTTTGATAATGTGATTGTACAAGCGATTTCCGGAGCTCTGCTTTCACTACTCTCAAATCTTTGGTTGTATTCAAGCGTGTACTTTGTCTTGGTGGTTGTATTTACCTATTTCTACACGGCAGTGACCTTTGATCCTCATACGCTTTCCACCAATCTCCAGAAAAATGGTGCATTTATCCCCGGTGTCCGGCCGGGTCAATCAACCGCTGACTACATTTCGCGCATTTTGACGCGAATCACTCTTGTCGGCGCTCTCTTTTTGGGTCTGGTTGCAATTTTGCCTCTCGCGATGCGCGCGATTACAGGCATTGCCGCGCTTACCATCGGGGGCACGGCGCTTCTGATTGTGGTATCCGTGGTGCTTGATCTCATGAAGAAAATTGACGCGCAAATATCAATGCGTGAGTACTAGGGCAGTGCAATTTTCTCACGGTATACCACGAGTATGAATCCCGTTAGAATTAGGTCGTCCGCCACGGACGACCGTGAGAAGACAAGCGAAAGTTGGCGCTATGAAGCTTAGTCAAAAAAATTACGAGAAAATTATTAACAAACTATTAGATTTCTAACGGGATGAACATTTTGCCAAGCGTTTTTATTTTTACCGGGCGGTCAGGGTGTGGCAAGGGCACGCAGGCGGAGCTTTTGATGAAGCGTCTCAAGGAAGTTGACCCTAATCGGGTGATTGTGTATTTGGAAACAGGGAAATTGTTCAGGGAATTTATAAAGGGAGATACCTATAGCCAGCAGCTTTCCAAGAAAAATTATGATGAGGGTGGTTTACAACCGCAATTCTTGACGATATCCATGTGGTCGCAGTTTTTTATCAACATTGTCAAGCCTGACGCGCATGTGATTATGGATGGTACTCCCCGAATATACAACGAAGCTTTTGTCTTAGATTCAGCGGTGAAGTTCTATCATTGGCCAAAACCCCACGTCTTCTACCTCAACATTTCGCGCGAAGCCGCGGTGGCGCGCCTTATGGGGCGTGGCAGAATGGACGACAATGTTGACGATATCAATGCTCGTCTGAATTGGTTTGATACCCATGTGGCCAAAGCGCTGACATTTTTTCATGACAATCCGGACTATTTTTTTCATGAGTTGCACGGTGAATTGCCGGCTGATGAGACACACAATGAAATTTTACAGCTCGCCGGTTTCCCCCGTTAGCTCATAGTTCTTAAGGTAGGAAAATGATTACGATTAAAACCACGGAAGAAATTAATCTCTTGCGCGAAGGCGGGTGGCGCTTGGCGGAGATTCTTGCCGAGGTGGCGCGGTTAGTTAAACCGGGTGTCACGGGAAAAGAATTGGATATGCTGGCCGAGAAACTGATTCGTGAAGGTGGCGACGTGCCGTCTTTTCTTAATTACCGATCACGAGGGAAAGGCGTCGCGTATCCTGCAAGTCTTTGTGTCTCGGTCAATGACCAGGTAGTGCACGGCCTTCCTACGGGCACACAAATTATAAAAGCGGGTGATGTGGTTTCGCTAGATTTGGGGCTTATACACCAAGGTTTATTTTTAGATTCGGCTTTGACGCTGGGTGTCGGAAAGATTGACACGATTGCCCAGAAGCTTATTGGGACAACGCGCGAATCTCTCTCAATCGGTATTGCGCACGTTGTGGCGGGTAAGCACGTTGGAGACATCGGCTATGCCATTGAACGTTTTATTAAACCTCATGGCTTCGGAATCGTCCGCGAGCTCGCAGGGCATGGTGTGGGGTACGAGGTGCATGAAGACCCCTATATTCCCAATTACGGAAAGCGAGGCGCAGGTGCAGAATTAAAGAAAGGGATGGTTGTTGCGATAGAGCCCATGATTAACGAGGGAGGTGATGAAATTTTCTTGGACAAAGATGGATTTACGTATCGCACTCGTGATGGTAAGCGTAGCGCACATTTTGAACATACCGTGCTTATCACTGATGGTGAGCCAGAGATACTGACACAGGCTTAAAGATATCCACCTTTGAGGCTAGAAATGTGTTGACAGTGTTTGTATACACGGGCGACAATGAAGTTGTAACTATGAGAGGTGTGTTTGAACAGCCGGAGATAGTAAATGAAAGCGAAGCAGAGAAGCGATTCAAAGATGCTTTGCAGCAATTTGACGATGTGTCAGGCGACAAAGAGCGAATGCAAGCTGCACTTATAGATGCAGAAGTTGTCGCAAAAGATATAGAAGATGAAGAACGCAAGGCAGAAGCTATTGCACAGGTAGAAGTGCTTAAAAAAACACTCTGAACATAGAGCTGGTAAATAAAAACGAGCCCAGAAAATTCCGGACTCGTTCGATTCGTTAGTAGTCGATTACCTCGTCAACGAGGCCCCATCTGACTGCACTCTCGGCATCAAATCTGCCTTGTGCGCCAGGTGCCATCATCTTGGCTAGTTCTGCAGGTGGAATTTTGGTCCGCTGTTTTATAAGCGATTCCGTTTCCCGTTGCCGATATCTGCACTTCTGCACGGTGCTTTCAGGTAACCTGTTGGTTTCAGTGACCATGGTTACCGGAAGCGTCACCTCTACGGCATGCAGAAACATCTTTCCCCGTTTTCTTATTTTTCGCAATCCGCAACTGATTGCGAGTAGACTTGCTGCCGATGCAGCTCTGGTTACGATACATGAAGTCTGGAACTTCTCAGTGCGGAGATAGGTGATGAGATCAAAGACCTCATCATGATCACCGCCCCGACTTGAAATCTCAAAAAGCACTTCCTTGTCGCCCGTCTCGAGTGCTTTCTGAAGCTGAATTCTGACTTTCTCCAACTGACCGGAATCCAGCTCTCTAATAGGTACTCTTTGCACACCGCATCACCTCCTCTCTGGTTGCGTCTAATACGCAACGTGCTACAATTGTTTCTAAAGATAATAGTAGATTATTATTATCAGATTGTCAAGTATCATTAGTATTTCATAAATATATGGGTAACAAAATGGAAAATGCGGATGCGGAGGCTTCAAAGGAAAACAAACCGGAGAATTCTGAAAGTTTTCGTTTGGATGTCGTTATAAATGGTGTGTTGGAAAGATTCACCAGCAGAGCAGAGTACCGCAAGTGGCTTGAAGAACAGCTTAACGAGCAGGCATAGCAAAAACGGGCTATCTTAAGTACACAAAACACACCTTGTAGGGTGTGTTTTGTGTAGGCGTTGCTATAATAAAGCCTATGGAATCCCGTTAGAAATTAAACGGTTATGAATCCTGTAAGTATTGATGTACTTGCCATTTAATTGCAGGATCACCGGGCGTATAACACTACAACGGAAGCGCTCGTTATAAGCAATACCGTGATAAAATATCAACCACATTATCAAACGATAAACGATAGTGGCGACTCCTGTATCTGCAGGAGCGCTTCCTATTTCTAACGGGATGGAATTAAAAGCTCAAGTGCCTGAAACGACATTCAATTCACCCGAGGAGGAATTACGATTTTTGCGTGAGCAAGTTGCACACAAGGAGCAAGAACTCTCGTCAGGGCAATTAGAGCGAGCACCAGAACAAGGCGCGAGAGAGGTGGTTTCTGCGTACAAGCAAGTTCCTACGGAAGCGGTGCTCGCTCCTTCCATGCGTATGAGCGAAGGAGAAGTGGTTCAACTTTCCGCAGAATTGGCACCAGAGGCGCATGACGCACAAGTATTGGAACTTGCGAAGCTCGTTATGGAACGAGGGATTAAGAACGCTCTCGCGGTGGTAGAGCGTCTTCACGATCCTCATCTTGAAGACGATTTTGAGCGTTTCCTTGTTCAATATGTGAAAGCCGGGTATGACACAGGTCTCGGCGCTCGCGACCCACTGTACAAAGCTCTGCAGATGACTCTGTATGAAATCACTCTCCCCGAACGCGACCCCTCTGCACCTGAAAAACCTCTCAAAGAGCTTCTCTCTTCTATGGAGCAATTTTATTCAGGCATGATGGCAGTTAAAGACAAAGATATTGTTGGGCCAAATTACTTTACGCTTGAGCTTGCCGTTGCCAATGGAAGTGAGGAATTCGTATTTTATGCCGCGGTGCCGGATTCAAAACGAGATCTTTTTGAAAAACATATTCACGCAATTTTTCATAACGCAAAAGTGATTGAATTCAAGAATGATTATAATATTTTCAATCAACAAGGAGCCTCGGTTGGTTCCACTGCACGATTGACGGCTGATCACGCGTTTCCTATCCGCACCTACGAATCGTTTGACCACGACCCCTTAAATGCTTTGCTCCAGAGTTTTTCCAAAATAGACAAAGATGGGGAGTGGGCGGCAATACAGCTGGTGTTCAAGCCCGGCGGTGACGGGCGCACGGGCCGCTATAAAGCCATTATTGGCGATTTACAGAAGGGAAAGAAGCTCAAAGAAGCATTGGATAAGCCCGAAACTGTCGGTGGGCATGTATGGAGTTTTGCAAAGGAAGTAGGAAGCGAACTTTTTGGTTCAGCAAAAAAGAAAAAGGAAGACGAGGAAAAAGAAAAAGATCCGCTTGTCGTTGACGAGATTGCTCTTGAGCAAGTAAAGCGTAAGAGCGAGAGTCCTGTCGCGGAAGTGAACATCCGGCTTATCGCCTCGTCGCGCAGTGAAGGGGAAGCGCTTGATATTCTCTCGGACATGGAGTCGGCATTCAACCAGTTTGAGAATACGCATGGCAACAGCATAAAATTTGAACGGTTTAAAGGAGTAAAACTCGCCGATTTTCTTCGGGATTTCTCGTTTCGTCAGTACGAACAGAAGCGTGAATTACCGCTGTCGCTTCGCGAGCTCACCACCATGTTTCATTTCCCCTCCACCGTCATTCGTTCATCACCAGAATTAAAGGTTGCAAAGGCGGGTAGTTCGCCAGTGCCCGTGGGTCTGCCGCGAGAGGGGCTTCTTTTGGGTGTTAATCGGGACGGAGGAAAAGAGACGGGTATTTATATGTCGTCAGAAGATCGTTTGCGACACTTCTACTGCATTGGTCAGACCGGTACGGGTAAAACCACTTTGCTTAAAAATATGATTGCGCAGGATATTGCGGCAGGTCATGGAGTATGTTTTATAGACCCGCACGGAAGTGACATTAACGATATTCTAGCGGCTGTACCACCGGAGCGTTTTGAGGATGTTGTCTACTTTGATCCGGGGCACGTGGAACGGCCGATGGGACTTAATATGCTTGAATATGATCAGCGATTTCCCGAGCAGAAAACATTTGTAGTCAACGAAATGCTTTCAATCTTTAATAAACTGTTTGATATGAAGACCGCTGGTGGTCCTATGTTTGAACAATATTTCAGAAATGCGGCGCTGTTGGTACTTGAAGATCCAGAATCAGGAACCACGCTCATTGACCTTTCACGCACCCTCTCCGACAAACAATTCCGCGCCGCTAAGCTTGCACGTTGTAAAAATCCTATTGTGGTGCAATTCTGGCGCGAGGTTGCCGAAAAGGCAGGGGGTGAGGCGGCATTAGCCAACATTGTGCCCTATATTACTTCTAAATTTGACGGGTTCCTCTCAAATGACATTATGCGCCCTATCATCGCACAGGAGCGTTCCACGTTCAATTTCAGAGAGATTATGGATAGTCGCAAGATCTTGCTCGTTAATCTTTCAAAAGGACGTCTCGGTGATATCAACTCACATCTGTTGGGTCTTATCATTGTTGGGAAAATCCTTATGGCGGCGCTTTCGCGTGTTGATTCGCTTGGACACGATACCCCACCGTTTTATCTCTATATTGATGAGTTTCAAAATGTCACGACCGACTCTATTTCCATTATTCTTTCCGAAGCGCGCAAATACAAACTTTCGCTGAACATTGCCCATCAATTTATCAAACAACTTGATGAGCGTATTAAAGACGCGGTGTTTGGGAATGTAGGTTCGCTTGCAAATTTCCGTGTTGGTGCAGAAGACGCTGAATTTCTGGAGAAACAGTTTGCGCCGGTCTTTTCCGCTCGCGACATCATCAATTTGGACAATCGCCATGCGTATATGCGACTTTTGGTCAATGGCCGCCCCGTTAAACCCTTCAGTATGGAGACGATTGCTCCACCGCACGGTAACGCAGGCCAAACGGAAAAACTTAAAGAGCTTTCATATATGAAATACGGCCGGCCACGGGAGGAAATTGAAGCGGAGGTGATGGGGAGATACAATCCTACTGGTAAGTAGGATTGATCGGAAAGTGAACCGCAAGTAGCGAACAGCTATAGAGAAGACGGTAGAAAATTCATCTTAGGGTTTCCAGCTTGGAATCAGCACAAGCGTTGCGGCACGGCTGGTTTTGTTGTACGATTGGTTTATGTTTGCCGAAGAAATGAAATTAAAAATAGCGGAAATTGCCGAAAAACACGGGCTTGATCTCGTTGTTTTGTTCGGCTCGTCGGCGAGAGGAACACATCGCGCTGGAAGTGACATTGACATAGCTGTGTTTTCAAAACACCTAGCCGACATTTCACTTGTCGCGGAAGAAATTGCAAGCGCAATAGGCCGTAATGATGTTGAGGTGGCGGACCTATCTCATGCCTCGTCCTATCTCATGCGCGCCGTGGCAGAAGACGGCATTGTTCTTTTTGAGTCGCAAAATGATTTTTTTGAGGAGTGGAAAATATATGCCCGCAATGTTTGGTTTGACACGGCGCGGCTACGCGCCCGGCAAAAACACGCTCTGAAGTCGTGGGCGAGAAATTACGAAACAAAAAATGCCTGAAGTTTTTTCAAAAAAGATCTCTTTACTCAAGGGATATGCAAGTAATCTCGCTGATTTTCTTGCAAAATGCCGGGGCGATAAAAAACCGGATGACGCTGTATTTTTGTCCATCGAAAGACTTTTTCAGCTTATGGTGGATGAAGCGGTGGACATCAACGCCATGATTTTAGAGCAAGAGCATAAACCGTTCCCGGACACTAATCAGGGGACGTTTGAGACGCTTGCAGATATCGGCATAATTTCCAAAGGTCTCCGCGCGAAGATCGCTGGTTCTGTCGGTTTGCGGAATCGCCTTGTCCATCGCTATGAGACGGTGCAGAAAAAAGTTCTTGTGGAAGAAGCGGTTAAATACCTCGCGGCCTATAAAGAATATTTGGTTGTTATCGTGAAGAAATTTCTTTGATTCGGCCGTCCGAGGGAGGAAATTGAAGCCGAGGTGGTTGGGAGATACGCTAAACCTAAAGAACCTAGCTCAATTGCGCCGCCTGTGCCGCCCAAGGTATTACCTATTCATATGAATCTTGAACAGCCAAAAGAAGAATTTTTTCACGAAAGGACGACTGAAGAATTGCGTTTGCACAATCTTATTCAAGTTGAACTGATGAAGCGGTATGCGCGTATGCAAAGGCTTTCAAATCACGATGCTGCACTAGAGTGGACCGATAAACGCCATTTCTCAAAAACTTTTTCGGACATCGTTAAGGAACACCCTGAACTCTACGAGCAATATTCAAAAGATCCAGAGGCGACTCTTTCAAAGATTGAAGCGATACTGTATGGTTCGGAGAGTTTAGAACAGGCGGCTTAAGACTGAATGTTGCACCATCCATCGTTTCTGATAAGATGATAGTTCATGGGTAAAAAGACACATCTTAAATTTGAACAAACACTCGCTATCGTTAAGCCCGATGGGGTACAGCGTTCGCTCGTGGGCGAAATCATAAAGCGATTTGAGCAAGTGGGCTTAAAATTGGTAGCGGTAAAGATGCTTGTGCCAACGACTGACCACGTTGAACAGCACTATACCCTTGATCCAAATTGGCGTCGGGTAACGGGGGAGAAGACTATTAAAGGATACAAAGCGAAAGGTATGACTCCACCTTCAGAAGACCCACTTGAAATTACGGCGAAGATTCTCGCGAACTTAAAAAAGTACATGACTTCGGGCCCCGTGGTTGCGATGGTCTGGCAGGGGGCACATGCCGTGGGGATTGTCCGTAAACTTGTCGGAGGCACCGAACCGCTTACCTCTGATGTTGGCACGATCCGTGGAGATTACGTGCTGGACTCGTACCAAATGTCTGACACCGACAATCGCGCGGTACGCAACCTCATTCACGCTTCAGGTTCAGTGGAGGAGGCGAACATGGAAATTAAGCACTGGTTCTCTGGCAAAGAGGTTACCGCCTACAAACTTTTCCAGGAACAGGTTACCTACGACGTGAACCTTGACGGCATCTTGGAGTAGTCTTGCAACAGGATTTTGTTAATAAACTGTTCATAAGCAGTCTATAAATTGTTGAAGAATTTCTCTTTGCGTGGCGTATTTGTGTAAAAAAGTTTTCTGCGTCAGATTTCTTTTGACTTGCTTTTCTTAAACTATGGCCCACACTTATCTACGAGGTTCATTGTTACCCAGCAAGCTGTGTTTTAACACTAATTAATGCTTCACCTCGCAGTCTCCGATGAGTGTAACCCATTCTGACGGGCATGCGGACAGAGGCAAAATATTTAATTTTTTCTTGTCTTGGGTACCATAACCTCCCCAGAATTGCTCCCGCTTTGGCGGGGGCGATTCTATTAGTTAGTTTTGCCCGAAGGCATTTTTTGTGCCGTACTATACGGATGTGTATTGTTCGCTCGCGTCTTAGCGTTATACTATAGGCAGGGTTATTTGACGTATTAACTCTATAACAAACATAAGGGAGCCCGAAATGCTGTACTCGTGTGAAGCCCTTCGGGGAATCTAATCGGGCACGCTGTGGCACCCACCTAGTTTAAAGCTAGGGTACATACTCAAGTAGCCCAATAAAAATATCCGCCACGAGGCGGATGTTTTTATTGCCTAGCGAGCGACGGCAACAAAGGGTTGAGGAGCGAATACCTGAAGTTCCGAAAGACCTGGTGAGATAGTTTTGAGTCTGTAACGAATGAACTAGCCACACGGTGTTGAAATGCGAGTGCCCGAAGCGTTTCAAAGACGGAGTCCGCTGCGGCGGATGAGTCGGGGTCGCGGAATTTTTCAGTAGAAAAATATCTGTGGCCTGAACCCGTAGGGTTTACTAGACCTTTATTTAGGGCTTACGCAGTTGGTGCCCTAAAGGACTGCGTTTTGTACTCACACGATAGCGTGACCAAAACGGGAGCATTTCTTCGTTGCGGAGTTCCCTTACCATTCGTAGCGTGCTGAGTCTGCTATACTATACTGTCATATGACGCGCAACATGCTTTATATCTCACTTGCCGGGGCAGCACTGTTGCAGGTCATGTTTTTTTTGGCAATCAGGCACGATCTATTCTGGCACCTATGGTGGTACGACATTCCCATGCATTTCTTGGGTGGCGTGGTTTTAGGCGGGCTCGGAATTTGGTTAGCTGGGGAGCTTCAAATGTGGCGTGGAAACGCCGGTGTGGATGCTACAGGTCTTACCGTGGTGTTTTTTGTTATGAGTATCGGAGGTGCGTGGGAGATTTTTGAATACTCTACGGGAAATACCTTCAACACGATTGGCAGTTATCCTTTGGATATCGTCAAAGACCTGGTGATGGATCTAACAGGGGCACTCGCCATATTTTTATATTTTCGCCGAAAATCTTTATCTGCATGAATATGAACTCTACATCGTCTATTACATTTTACGGAGGAGTAGGAAATGCGACCGGTTCCAACTTTCTCTTAACGGTTGCCGGCACCGCAAAGCCGTTCCATGTTATGGTTGACTGCGGCTTGTTGCAAGGCAGTAGCTTCGCGGCAGAGGAGAATAGAAAGCCTTTTCCATACGATCCGACTTCCATTGACTCTTTGTTTGTAACACATGCACACGCGGACCACATCGGGCGTATTCCCAAGCTGGTCCAAGCAGGTTTCCGCGGTCCGATTTACTCTACGCCCGAGACGAAAAGCATCGCAGAAATCATGTTTGACGATATGCTCCGTATCATGGCGCATGAGGCTGCCGAAGAAGGTAAGGAGCCAATGTACGATCAATCCGACGTCTCCGCTACTCTTTCACAATGGAAAGAGCTACCATACCACTCCCAGCTCTCACTTCCTGGGGGGGTCACCGTTACACCCAAGGATGCGGGGCATATCTTGGGCTCTTGCTTTTACGAATTCGTACGTGGAGGTCGCATGGTAGTTTTTTCCGGGGATCTCGGCAACACTCCTTCGCTACTTGTACGAGATACCGAGCCACTTACCGGTGCAACCTATTTAATTGTGGAGAGTGTCTATGGTGATAGAAACCATGAAGATAGGGACGAGCGACGCGAAAAGTTGCGTGAAGCGGTTATGCGCACGGTTGAAAAGAAGGGAGCGCTGGTCATCCCGTCTTTTTCAATTGAACGTACGCAGGTAATTCTCTACGAACTCAACAATATGGTGGAAGACGGACAAGTTCCCTCAATTCCTGTCTTTTTGGATTCGCCGCTTGCGATTAAGGTGACGGCGGTATATAGGCGAATGAAAAAAGATTTTAAACAATCGGTTCAAGATGAGATTGCGGGCGGCGATGACATTTTCAATTTTCCGCGCCTCAAATTTACCGCCTCGCCCCATGAGTCGCAGCATATCGGTCTTGTACCTAATCCCAAAATCATCATTGCAGGCGGGGGCATGTCGGAAGGCGGGCGGGTGATAGGCCATGAACAACACCTTCTGCCCGACCCTCGCAATACGTTGCTTTTGGTGGGGTATCAGGCTGTAGGAACAATGGGGCGCGAGCTTGCCGAAGGAGCTAAAACAGTTAGGATTAAAGGTCAGAGCGTGCCCGTGC
>MHRQ01000029.1:7469-8141 GCA_001821015.1 Candidatus Taylorbacteria bacterium RIFCSPHIGHO2_02_FULL_46_13 | reverse complement strand
TACGCGATGAGCTCGGGGTAAATGCTGTTTACCCCGAGCTCGGCAGTATCTATCCGATTGAGTTTTAGTTGAGCTTGCTGGAAATTGCGATTTGCTGCGTTGCTGGTAGTGATACTCCCTTCACCATAGGCGGCCTATGGCTCGGTTCGTTTCTCCCCCGCGCCTGATTGAGCACAATCTCCTACTGGGTTGCACCTCATTAATGTATGGTACGTTCAGTTGCATAATGTTTGACATTAAATACCATTAGTATATACTTGTGGTGTATGAAAACACAGGTCAATCTAAAAATAGATTTAGATATTAAGAGAAAGGCGCAAAGGACAGCCAAAGATCTTGGACTTTCTTTGAGTTCGGTCGTGAACGCTTCATTGAAGCAGTTTGCTAAAACCGGTGAGTTTCACGTCTCTGTTGCGCCCAAAATGACTGCTCATCTTGAAAATCTTGTTACAGAGGCGCGTGAAGATTTTAAGCGTGGACGTGTCGGGGGGCCGTTTGGGACAGCGAATGATTTTTTGAAATATCTGAATAGATAACTATGCAGATTTTTTCCTCAAGGAGTTTTGACAGGCAGTTTAAGAAAGTGTCCATAAAAATCAAAAAGCAATTTTCGAAAAGGTTGGAGTTGTTCCTCAATGATCCGTGGCATTCACAAGTAAATCTTCATAAACT
>MHRQ01000029.1:0-7369 GCA_001821015.1 Candidatus Taylorbacteria bacterium RIFCSPHIGHO2_02_FULL_46_13 | reverse complement strand
CGGCAGTATCTATCCGATTGAGTTTTAACTACGCAACAGCGTTTACAATCCGCTTGAACGACGCGGGATTTTTTTCGGCAAGCGTGGCGAGGATTTTGCGGTCAACCCCGATGTTTTTCTTTTTAAGAACTCCGATGAAAGTGCTGTAGGAGAACTTACTTTCCAAAAGCGCTGCATTAATTCGCACATTCCACAATCGGCGCATCAGGCCTTTTTTGTCGCGTCTGTGAGCGAATGCGTGGCTACCCGCATGCACGATTGCCTCATAGGCTTGGCGTTCTTTTTTTGAGCGGCCACCGCGGTATCCTTTTGTTCTTTGAAGTATCTTGCGTCTGGTTTTCAGCGCATTAACGCCTTTTTTAACTCTTGTCATCGGTTTTTACTTTAATAGGTAATATAGCGGCTTTTTGACTTATTGGAAATTACAAAAGTATTCTGGCGCTTTTTAGACAACCCAGCACGGCCGCCTTCTTTAGCATTAAAATGATTCTGCCCGGTTGCGCGGGATTTTATTTTTCCGTTTTTGCTTACCTTCAAGCGTTTCATAAATGTTTTGTTTGTTTTCATATATTTTCTTCACGAGCAGAGCGAGTGGTAGAAAATAATGACCCAGCACCAATTTCACCAGCTCTCAACTACTCACGTATGTCTACATTTGTGTTCGACTAACTTTATAAAATCACAAGGCCTGTTCTCTTAAATTCGGTGCTGTGGTCTCAACCCGTAACCGGTTACTGTTTTTCTATAACAAGGGTCAATCCCTTGGGGCTTTTCTGTGCCTGCTCGGCTATTTTGTGGCCTTCGGGAATAAGCTTGAGGATGCGCTCTAGACGTTCCTTGAGAAATTTCGCGTCCATATATTTTGCGCGACCGCGCAGGAACAGATCAATTTTTATCCGATGTCCTTCGCGAAGCCACTCACCGGCCTTCTTTGCTTTCAGGAGCAGGTCATGGTCTCCCGTCCCGATGGTGAGTTGTATCGCTTTTGTTTCTACGTTTCGTATCTTTGACTTTGCCTCTTTCTGTTTCTTATTTTCTGCGTACTGGAATTTACCATAATCCATTATTTTTGCAACCGGCGGGGTTGCAAAGGGAGATATTTCAATAAGATCAAGCCCCGCGGCTTCTGCGCGGCTTAAGGCGTCCGTGAGGCTGATAACGCCGACATTTTCTCCGTCTTCACCAATGACCCGAAGTTCGGGGGCACTGATGGCTTTATTGATTCTGGTTTTGTGCAGCACTCTGAAAAAGTGTTAAGTGTTGTGAGTATAGCATAGTATCGCTCAACGTGCAAAGAAGAAAGACGGGCCGTGAGCGGTCCGTCTTTATATAAAGGCATACAGCTTACTATGTCTGCGAGGTGCAAACGATCCGGTGCGTGGTTGAGAAACGCTTGATTCCATGGTTAATGAAACGCATCATAAGCAGGTTTCTCCCCCACCGTACCTTCATGAGTCGGTGGCATGGTTGTTGCGCTGCCATTCCCTGTACTCTGCTGACTGCAAGGCTGTTGTGCATTCCAAGGCTTATTGGTTCTTTGTGCATGTGTACCTCCAGTTGTTGTTCTGGTCTCATTCTATGCTTGACAGATTCAAAATGCAAACGTGTTATGCACAACGGGGGTGGTGTATAGGGCAAAGAAATTGGGGTCTAGGTGATTGTTTTCTGTTTGATTAATTGAGCAATTCCATAACAGAACAGGGTGGTGCCGCCGGCCAAAAGCATGCTGCCGACGATGTCCGAGAGCCAGTGCGCGCCGAGGATGAGTCGGCTTAGTGCCACTGTTGCTATGAGCACGAAACAACAGAGGCTACACAGAGAACGTGCGGTTTTGTGTCTCAATAATGGTACCAAAAAGAGAAAAACGAGTATATAAAGGACAGTTGCAGATGTCGCGTGACCGCTTGGGTATGAACCACCGCTAGCCTCAACTAAATGCACAAGGGGGCGCGCTCTTAGAATGATGTTTTTAAGGATAAAGGTGAATAGTTCAGTTGCGCCGAGTGCGCTCACCCATACAATCACTTCAAACCACCACCGTCTGATGGAAAGTACCCCGAGAGCTATGAGCGATAATACCGTGACAACTGTTGCACTTCCAAACGCGGTGATACAGAGCATCAGAGTTATGAGGCTCGTTGAAGACGGAGGGTAGAGTGTTTGATAGAGGGAGAGATCAATTGATTGGAGAAAATTTTCCGGATGTATGACGAATAGTCCTAAAAGTACACTGGCGATGATGCCGAGTAGGCCACCGTATATGAGTCGCTTCGCCGTTGTCGTCTGCATAGACTGTATTATACAAGAAAAACCCTCCGCCGAAGTGGGGGAGGGTTGCGTTACCGCTTACTCATACTCAATCCAACCTGATTGTGTCTTGGGAGAGAAGATGATATGTCCGTAAGAGCCTCCTGCTCTGGGAACCTTGGTTCTTCCGAAGAGTTCCAGATCTCCATTTTCAAGCACTTCGTAGGCTGTGTAGACGAAGTGGATTTCCGTCTCGCCGCTTTTAAATTTGGCGATGTTTCTATGTTTGAGCCCTTCCACTGACTGAGGCCCGCTGGTAAGAGGGAACTGTTGTGTTTCTGTCATATCTTTTCACACCTTAACTCGTTTTGATTTGCAGTCAAGGATGCCAGAGGCGAGGCAAAAAGAGACACCCCTTGCGAGAGGTGTCTGAACGTTGCGCTCATGTTAAGAAGCGTGTGTGTGGGCGATTTGTACGATCGTTTGTTCAAACGTAGCAGCACCACGCTCAAACCAGTGCTGGCAACGTTCTTCGTGGGTCGGTTCGTGATTAGCACCGAACCGCAACCACGTGTAGTAACTGTGTAAGGGGTCGTGGTCAATCATCCATTCGTGGAGGCGAAAAATTACATCCACGTTAAGGGTTGCTGGAATGTTAGGTAGCATAGGCTGTCCTTTTGTTAAATTCCATCTTAATTGTAGAAGGTTGACCTATACAGAGCAATGAGAGGAAGTGGATAAAAAAAGCCTTGGTTTTTCGCCAAGGCCGTGTCTATTTGGTTCCCAGGTACGTTTCCGGCGATGCCATCTGCGCCGAGGTCTTTGCGTAGGTGCAGGGGGTGGGAGTTTTTCCGCTATGTCCTGTTCTTCTTCCAGATGACACGGGCAGCTGCACGTAGTGCCGCCCAGTTCCTTGCCGATGCAAGAGACATGATCGCCCTTTTCACAGGCGTAGAATTTAGTCATAATACTCCTTTCGTTTTCTTTGGGCAGGTTATCAGAAAGGAAAGGCACCGTCAAAATTACTTTACCTGGCTGGGTTTTCTAGGAGAGAAAGAATGGGATACTCTAAGTTCACTGGGCTTCCCCTCTGTCATACCCATAGTATCCAAAAAGAGCCTTGATGCCGGCGAGGTTTTGGTTCCACTCAATAGTGTCGTGGGTTTTAAGCTCCACGGTGATTGACGGAATGTTCACGGAGGCCAGCCAGTCATCGGCAGCACCGGTAGTCTCGTAAGCATCAAACGTTTTGACTGCGGGGTACCCTGACGCGTCTGAGTAGGCATTCATAATGGCAAGCGTTTCCGGGAGAATACCATCCTGACACGCTGATGCGTATACGGCATTTGACTGGCTATGCCAAAAGATAACGGCACGTGGATTATTTTCTAAAATAAAATTCCGGATAGCTTTGGTTTCCGGCTCGGAAAATGCCGCGCTTCCGCCACTCACCGTTTTCGTCTGCCACATACTCTCTGGTTTCCATTTGCAGTCAAAGTTTCGATTGAGATCAACAGTGTTCGCGTTGAAACGCCCTGATACCAACGTTTGTTGGTTAGTTGAAATATCCGCGTAGGTAAAGCGACCCGATTTCCCAACCACCTTGTAAACTCCGTCAGGGTTGACGGACGGAATCACGGTAACCGTTAAGTTGTCTGGTATGGCATCGGGATTTGCGTCAAGATAATCCATAAACGTATACGCAAGGAGCACGCTGTTCCACTCGTACCCGCCGTGCATGCCGCCGACAAACACTAGATGCGTCGCTCCATTTCCGTAGGTGTAGGCGCCAATGTCTCGCCCTAGAACTGACTGGCCGATAATCGTGTGTTTGGGGCTAAGGTCTTTTGCCACAGCCGGCTGGATTTCCGGCGCCGTTTTGCGCAAACTGACGAACGTGAATACGCCGATGCCGAGTGCCGTAAGGATAAGAACGATTACGGCAAGCGGCTTCGTAACGTGAGGTCGCATTATGTATTATTTTCTGTAGTATGTAAGCAGAGCTTGAATACCGGCGAGATTTTTAGTCCATTCAGTGTCCGTATGATTCGTGAGAAGAACGCTGATCGCGGTGATGTTGCCTTTAGCAAGCCAGTTCGTCATATCGCCGGTTGTCGTGTAGAAGTCAAAACTCTCGTAAGCAGGATAGCCGGAAGCGTCCGCAAATTTTTTCGTGATGACAGTCGTCTCTGCGGAAACGCCATTGTGACAATTTGACGAATAGACACCGCCGGCGGCACTGTACCAGACAACCACCGCGGTTGGTTTGTTTGTTTCAACATAATTTTTTATCGCTTGACTCTCTAGCTCGGAAAATGCCGCGCTTCCGCCACTCACCGTTTTATTCTGCCATGTGCCGGTGGATTGCCAGTCGCAATCAAAGTTTCTATTAAGATCTACCGTATTGCCGTTAAAGCGGCCGGATATCACCGTGTCTTGCAAGGTTGAGACATTCGCTTTCGTGAAATTGCCCGTGGTGGTACCAACGACTTTGTTCAGACCGTCTGGGTTTAAAACCGGAATGACCGTTACCCGTACATTCGCCGGAACTGCGTCAGGATTTTCTTTCAAGTAATTTATGAGCTGATAGGCAACGAGAGCCGTATTCCACTCGTATCCGCCATGAATACCCCCGACAAACAGCAGGTTCGTGTTACCTGTGCCGAAGTGGTACGCGGTGATGTCGCGACCCTCGGAAGATGTGCCAATGACGGTTTGGGGTGCGTTCTTTTGTGTTTGCGTTGCGTCCGCGTTTTGACTACTTGTTCCTGTGGTCGTGGTCTGAGTATCGTTTGCGGGTGTGTTTGAAGAATTCCGGGTCAAGAAATAGAAACCGACAGCAACGAGAATAATAACTACCACTATAACAATGATTTTTTTCATAGGGTCATATTTTAGCACAATTACCAAAATTGCAAGGGGTCTGGTGGTGGGTTTTTCCTTGATTGCGTAAAGTGAGGTAGTAGCCTACCTTTTGCGGTTGTGTTTCAATCAAAAGTATTAGCGAGATAGGTATCAATATCGCGCTGGTCCATATCGTAGAAATTCAGTTTGTTGTCATGCAAGTAGGTGGCAAGCTTTACCCCTACGAAGCGCCAGTGCCATGGCTCATACGTGTAGTAGGCGTTTCCCTTCGGGTATGATAACTCAAAACCGAATCGGTGGGCATTGGCAAGTAGCCACTGATAGGCTTGTGTGCCGTCAAAACCGTCAAGATTCCCGCCAAGTCCGCTGGTGATAAAATCTAGCGTCGTTCCGAGTTGGTGTTCCGAATAACCTTGATCGGCAGAAAATGAATTTGAGGTGCCGGCACCGTACACGATCGTGTACTCGGATTTGAGTGTTTGCTGTTCGGCAAAAGACCGGTACGCGGATTTCACATAAAGATTTATTCCTGCTGATTTGGCGCTGTCAAAAAGTGCTTGGAGGTGTGGCTCGGCTTCAGTCATAAATCGTTCGCTTCGCGTGTTGCTGTACGTATACGCTTGCGGTATGTCGGTCAGGTGCGCGGGTACATAATTTTCGTTCAGAAAGAAGACCTTGGAATATTTTTTTAGCATCTCCGGATCGGTTTGCGAAAGTTTTTGCAGGGTGTTGACGGTGCCAGTAATAGTGCCGACAGTCTGTTCAACACCACCGACTTGCGTTTTTACAGACTCCACATTTTGCTGGGTGCTGGACAGGGTATTTGAAATTCCAATAGTCTGTACGCGTAATTCCGCAAGATTGCCAGAAAGCTCGTTCGTGTTCCGTGACAGCGCCGCAGTTGTAGACGCTAACTCTCTGGTAAGAATTTCCGCCTGTTCCGTCAGTGAAGAGATTCTAAAAAATCCATAGATAATGAAACCGCCGAGTACAACCAAGACAATACCGGCGGGGATGATATTCGGCAGGTGTCTTTTGATGTCGTGGTGCTTCATACGTTCAATTATATCACGCATGTCTGTGTGCGAGCGAAAGGGGTTGTTTTCTCATCTCCAATAACAAAAATTGCCCGCCTAAAAAAGTAAGCGGGCATTTGTTTCTTTGGGGATTCCTGGAGGGTGTTAGAGCTTGTTTTACTCAATAAACTTAAATGAGGATAAGAAGAGGTCTGTCTCTCTGTCATTTTGATACGTTTGTATCCACACATAGGTTGGCTTGCTGGGGACAGGCAAGAATATGTGGCGTGTCATTACTTCATGAGCCCCTTTTTCGCTGATAATAAATTCACCTGCCTGTAGACCATTTAGGATTTTCAGTTTTATATCGGTAATTGAGAACGCGTAGCTCTCGGGGTTTTCACTTTTTCTCTTCTCGGCTACTGACTTCTCATAATCCCAATAGGTGCTGAGAAAACCGATCAGCCTTTCCTCGGACATCTTTTCGGTGGTTTCGGTGTTTATTTCAGGTCTCAATAAGATATGAGCTAACGCCGATCCATCAATATCGGGGATTAAAAGTACAACGTCGTCTGCTGTAGAGGCTGTTTTTTCTTGAACTAAAAGCGATTCTGGTACATATCGAGGGGGGTAGGAAACACTGTAACCACCTTTTGTATTTGAGAAAGTTTTCCAATCCGTGGGGATTGGATTAGTGAAGGAGTCGTCTGTCTCGTTCATTGGCGGTAGCCCCTCTTGTTGTAAAATTACATCAACTAATTTCGGTACCCAGTTTTTCTGTGTTACTAAAAGACCAATACCGATTATAATTAAAACAAGTAGAAGTATTCTTATGAATTTCATGTTAAAAGTATACCATCAGTTCTATTTCTCCTCATTTGTACCAAAAACACCCCAATGAATTAGTGCTGTTTTAGACTGTGGAGATTGATGAATGACGTTAGAACCTATTTGTTGGTACCGGATGCATGTTCAAACCTTAAGATCGTTCAATCGTGGTAATGGTTGAGGGTCACTAGAATCATTTGTGTGGGTAGTTTACACCCTCGGTTGGTATTTCTACCACTTTGAATAGAACCACTCCCTACACCACACTCCCCAGTATGTTAACTATGTTAACGACATTCATTAACTGAATAAAAAAAATAGGCCTGAAAACGTGCCTATGGAGTGGCGGATACTTTTCGCGTAAAAAGCCTAGAATCTAAGAGTGTTGCTGTTTGACTCGTCTGTTGATGGGG
>MHRQ01000028.1:93-18106 GCA_001821015.1 Candidatus Taylorbacteria bacterium RIFCSPHIGHO2_02_FULL_46_13 | reverse complement strand
TTCTCTAAATACATGTGGAGCTTCGTTAAGGGAAAGCAGGTAAATGGTAAAAGGAAAAAGTTGTCGGATGTTCCGGCTATTACGCCCGAAGCCGAAGCCTTCGCCAAAGATTTAAAAAAACGCGGCTTCAAATTTTTAGGCGCAACCACTATTTATGCCCACATGCAGGCGGTGGGGATGGTAAATGACCACATTACGGATTGTTTTAGATATAAAAAATTGTAAGTTTTGAGCACATTGCGCGTTGTACGTGGTATAAAGAGTATTATTAAGTTAATAAGAAAATAATGTTAATTCTCATCCAAATTGCCATTGCGTTGCTTGCCATATGGCTGGTCGGGACCATTCTTTCCGTTACCGCGTATGGGCTTATTCATGTGTTGCTGGTATTAGGCTTTATTCTTTTTATTATTGGTATTATTGAAGAAAAAAATCCCGCCCGCTGGCGGTAACTTGAACTGTTAGACCTGTTGCGCCCGGCGTTTTTGGTGGTAAAAAAATTGCCTATATTTTTCGATAACGCCATACGGCCAGCATAGAAAAGTCTATCAGGATGCCGATAATCCAAACCAGTGATTGCCAAAGGTTGTCCCCCAGTGGGGTGCCAAGCATCAAGGCTCGCACTGCATTGACAGTAACAGTAATGGGGCTGATTTTGGCAAATGCCTCAAGCCATGAGGGCATGGTTTCTATGGGCACAAAAATAGAGCTGGCAAAGACTAGCGGAAACACCCAAATAAACCCCGCCACTTGCGCCGTTTCAACATTTTTAACCGAAAGGCCAATAGCCGCCGAAACCCAAGAAAAGGCAAAGCCAAACGAGGCAATGAGAAAAACAGCCGCAACAATAGCGCCAATGCTTCCACTTGGACGAAAGCCAATAATCAAAGCCACGGCGATCATTAAAACCATGACAAACAGGTTGCGTACCAAATCGGCCAGCGTTCTGCCCATTAAAACGGCTGACCGCGCCATGGGCAAACTGCGCAGGCGGTCAATTAAGCCCTTGGAAAGGTCTTCGGCCAGCCCCACGCCAGTTTGAACCGAACCGAAAATCACAATTTGCACCAAAATGCCCGGCACCAGAAAATTAATGTAATGGTCTTGAGTAGTTTGTATGGCTCCGCCGAATACGTAAGTAAAAAGGAGTAAAAATAATATGGGTTGAATGGTGGAAAAAACCAAAAGCTGGGGCAGGCGGATGTAGCGCACCAGTCCCCGCCAGGTCATAGCAACAATGTCTGAAATGGTCCAGCGCAATCCTTGCTCTGCGATATGGGAATTAGTTTCGGCCATGAGTTTATTTTTTACCGGTTAATGTTAAAAATACTTCGTCAAGGGTGGGTTTACGCAATTCAATATCGGCCAGTTCAACGCCGGCTAACTCAACTTGCCGGATAATTTCCAACAGCATCTGGGTGCCCATGGTAATGGGGATGGTCACCACTTCAACTGCCTCGTTAACACTGGGGTCAAACTGTTTAAGCAAAGTGGTAATAGTTGTAATTTTTTGGCGGTCTTTGACATGCACTTCCAATACGCTCTTGCCCAAGTTCGATTTTAAATCTTTGGCGGTGCCTTGGGCCACAATCTTGCCTTCATTCATAATAATAATGTGGTCTGCCAGCCGATCCGCTTCTTCTAAGTATTGGGTGGTTAAAAGCACCGTGGTGCCGCGGTTTACCAATCCCTCAATGGCGGTCCAAAGTTCGTTTCGGCTTTGCGGATCCAGGCCGGTGGTGGGTTCATCAAGAAACAGGATTTCCGGCTCTCCAATCAAGCTGCTTGCCACGTCTAGCCTCCGGCGCATTCCACCCGAATAGGTTTTGGCTAGGCGATTGGCCGCATCAGTCAGGGAAAATTCTTCCAGCAGTTTTTGTGCGCGCTTTTTAGCAATGGCGCGCGGCAAATGGTAAAGCGTGCCCACCAGTTCCAAGTTTTCCCGGCCGGTAAGGTTTTCATCAATGGCGGCGAATTGTCCTGCCAGACCTATGCGGGAGCGCACTGCAGATGGGTTGGCCAGAACATCAAATCCTGAAACCATGGCCGTCCCCCCATCTGGCCTTAGCAAGGTAGTTAAAATATTAACCAGGGTGGTTTTACCGGCTCCATTGGGCCCCAAAAGTCCCAAAATGACGCCTTTTTTAACATCAAAACTGACATTTTCCAGGGCATGTACTTTGCCGTAGGATTTGGAAAGATTGCGTATTTGGATGATTATTCCGTTGTTTTCCATGAGTGGATACTACCATGTCTTTTCAAAAATACAATAATAGGAGATGATGGTTGCACAGGTTAGTAATTAAGTGTATATATAAAATATGGATCAAGAAAAAGCGAAACAGAGGGCTTTGGCATTTTTGAAAGAGAACGACACTATGGTTATTGCCACTGCATCAAAAAGCGGGGAGCCGCAGGCTTCCACGGTTTACTATGTGGTGGACAATGACTTTAACGTGTTTTTCATTACTAACGCGGGAACCAAGAAGCACGACAATTTGACCAAAAACAACCAGGTGGCGTTTGTGGTGGGATTTGGTCCGCAAGTGCTTACTGTGCAAGGGGGTGGCATTGCCCAGGAAATGGCTGAGGGCTATGAGCAGGTGTATGGCCAGATTATGGAAAAAGCCTTAAAGCCCGCCGACCAGTGGCCACCATTGTTTCTTTCTAAGAAAGGCCAGTGCGTGTTTAAAATTACGCCTTCGTGGATGGTGTGCCTGAACTTGCACAAAGAAAGCCACGAGGCCGGGGTGCAAGAAGATTTTTGTAAAATTATTTAAATAAAATTAAAAAATATGGAAACAAATTTTAATACAAATATGAATACTCATTTAGAAACCACACATACGATTGATCTTTCAGACAGGATGTATAAATTGCCTATTATTATGATTACGGTGATTGGTTTGGTTGGAGCCGGTTGGGTGTTCTCAGAATTTGCCGGCCTGCCGCAAAACCAGCCCCATGAAATCCAAGTTTCAGGCGAAGGCAAGGCCTATTTAAAGCCGGACGTGGCCATGGTTAGTTTTGGCGTTAGCAGCCAAGCCATGAAAAGCCAGGACGCGGTAAACCAAAATAACACCAAAATGAACGCGGTGATTGCGGCCATCAAAAGTTTGGGCGTGCAAGATAAAGATATCCAAACCACCCTATATCAATTAAGTCCGGTGTACGGTTATGATCGCGGGGGTATAATGCCCATGGATGCAAAAAGCGGCCCGGTAAGCAGCCCCATGTATTACCCGATGCCCGGCAATCAAGTGGTTACGGGGTATTCGCTGGAGCAGCAGGTTTCGGTTAAAATCAGGAATTTTGATAACATCAATTCTATTTTGGATAAAGCCACGGCGGCCGGCGCCAATAATGTGGGTCAGTTAAGTTTTACCGTTGATAATCCGGAAATGGCGCGTTCCGAAGCCCGCGAAAAGGCTATTTTGGCGGCCAAGGAAAAAATGGAAAACATTGCCAGGGCATCCGGTTTGCAGGTTGGAAAATTAGTAAACGTGTACGAAGGATATAATAATTACCCTCAGCCTATGTACGCGGAGGCGATGGCAAAAGATTCGGGCGGGGGCAGCGTGGCTCCGCAAATCCAGACCGGGCAAATGGAAGTAAGTTCGAGTGTTACATTAACTTTCCAGGTTAAATAACATGGATGGTTGTATTTTTTGTAAAATTGTTGCGGGAGAGATTCCGTCATATAAAGTTTACGAAGACGACGCTGTTTTGGCGTTTTTGGATATCGAGCCAGCAACTAGGGGGCATGCGCTGGTAATTCCAAAACGTCACGCTGAAAATGTCTTTGAAATTTCTGAAGACGATTTAGAGAAAGTGGCGGTGGTTGCAAAAAAACTTTCTATCAAAATAAAAGATGTATTGCAGGCAGATGGCATCCGCTTGTCGCAATCAAATGGAAAAGTGGCCGGGCAGGATATTATGCATTTTCACGTGCATATTATTCCAAGATATAAAAACGATGGTCTCTCGGCTAACCCCACAGCAACATTGCAACTACCCCAGGCGGATTTTGAAGAGTTGAAAAATTTGGCGGAAAAGATAAAAACTTGACAGAGTTTTTTATTAGATTACAATAAGACCATGGCAAAGAAAAAGCGAGTAAATAGAGAATCAGTCACTACCATCCCTCAGCTTGCAAAAGTGATGCGAGACAGTTTTCAGTCTCATCAGGATTTGATTCTGGGAGAAATTGGGTCAACGAGAAGAGAAGTCGGATCACTAAAGACAGAAATGAGAAGTGGTTTTAAACAGATGACTGAAAAGATAAGCAATGTGAGCAGAAATAATGTTGATGTCATTCATCAGGAAGATTTTGATAAACTGAAAGACCGGGTAGTGGTTTTAGAAGAAGTTTCAGGGCTGGGGCGGAAGAAAGTATAAAATTTTATTTGAAAAAGATTTGTCCAAATTACTACGATCGTATCTTTTTGGACAAATTTTTTTTACGTAAAAAATAGAAACCGGCCGAAGCCGGTTTTTGATTGCGTGGCCATTGACTTCGCGACGGGGGGGGGTAACATGACTATAATACTATTAAAATTTATATTTATGAAAGGAGAAAAACTGGGCGAAGAAAAAAATGAAGAGATTCTTGATGCTATTGAATTAACACCGAGAGAACTTGAATATGATGATGAAAGAGAGACAATTGAAAAAAGGTATGCGGACAAAAAAGCAGAATTAGAAACCGCGAAATTGAATCTAAAAAATCTCTCCGAATATTCCTATAGAGAACTAAAAAACGAACTTATTGATACACCGAACTACGCAAATAGAATTCGGGGGACTCAAGATAAGCCAAACTATAGTCGTGTGCGATTAACCGAAGAATCAGGAAAGGAAATTATAGAAATTATTGAAAACATTGAAAAAGAAACCAAAGAAAATGAAGAATATAGGAGAAAAGCTTTGAAGGACGCCCTATTAAAACTTACCAGGTCAGGAGCATTGAACCAGGAAAAATAAATCAAAAAGCTCGAGATGGTATCAAGGGCTTTTTGCTTGGTTGTTTTTTATCTTTTTTTATGGCATAATTCTGGTATAAACAGTGTATGGACTCCCAAATTGAAGAAATCAAAAACAAGCTGAACGTGTTAGATGTCGTGGGCAGCTACATGAAGCTTACAAAAACAGGAGTCAATTACCGCGGGGCTTGTCCTTTCCATTCTGAAAAATCCCCTTCTTTTTTTGTTTCGCCAACGCGTCAAATGTGGCATTGTTTTGGCTGCGGGGCGGGGTCAAGCATTTTTGACTTTGTGATGAAAATTGAGGGGATTGAATTTATTGACGCGCTGCGGATGTTAGCGGCCAAAGCCGGCGTGCAGTTAAAGCGGGAAAATATCCAGCTTCGCACCGAGCGCCAGCGGTTGCATGAAATTTGTGAACTGGCCACGGCGTTTTACCAAAAACAATTGGAAGGCAGTGCGGTGGGGAAAGAAGCAGAGGCCTATTTATTAAAACGTGGAATCACGACTGAAAGCCTGAAAAAATGGCGGGTGGGGTATTCGCCGGACTTGTGGAATAGCTTGTCGGATTTTGTGGTGGGCAAAGGATATGCCCGAGAGGAAGTGATAAGGGCGGGGCTGGCCATTGAAAAGGAGGGCAAGACAGGAGACTCTTATGATCGTTTCCGCGGCCGGATTATGTTTCCAGTATTTGATTTAAATGGCCAAGTGGTGGGTTTTGGCGGAAGAGTGTTTAAACAAGTTGGTGAAACGGCTAAATACATCAACACGCCCCAAACACTACTGTATGATAAAAGCGGTGTCATTTACGGATTGAATAACGCTAAATTGGCGGTGCGCAAAAAAAATCAGTGTGTGGTAACCGAAGGCTATACGGATGTAATCATGTGCCACCAGGCGGGCTTTGAAAATACGGTGGCCGCTTCGGGGACCGCGCTGACCAGCCAGCATTTGAATATTTTAAAACGCTATTGTGAAAATTTAGTCTTAGCTTTTGATATGGATGTGGCGGGAGATTCGGCCACCAAGCGGGGAATCAATTTGGCGCAGGAACAGGGCTTTAATATAAAGATTATAGAAAGTTACGGTTCGGGAAACGAGAAATCCGATCCGGCTGATATTATTTTAAAAGACCCGAAAATTTGGGAAGCGGCAGTTAGCAAGGCCAAGAGTATCATGGATTATTATGTGGATTCAGCCTTTTCTCATTTTGAGGTGACTACGCCCGAAGGTAAAAAAGAGATTAGCAAGATTGTATTGCCCGCTATCAAGCGCCTGGCAAATAAGATAGAGCAATCTCATTGGGTGCAAACATTATCTGAAAAATTAGGTATTCCTGAAATTGCGATAGAAGAAGAGCTTGCTAAAATCAAGGATGAAAAAAGCGTTGCGCCACAGCAAACTGTCCCGCCGCCGGTCGTTAATGCCATTTCTGATAGCCAGCGTAAAAAATTGATAGAAGAAAGGATTTTATATTTAGAGCTGGAAGGAAGCACCGAAGATGATAAGGCCGAGCTGGCGCTTTGCATGTTAGAGCTGGAAAAGATAGAATCAAAGAACCGCCAGCAAAAAATGATGAAGGATATCGCCGGTGAAAAAGACGAACAAAAAAAGCAAGACCTGATAAAGGAATTTGAAAAAGAGGCAAAAAAGTTTCATTCAATCAATTAAGTAATTTTACTCAATGTCAAAAAAGTTAAAAAAGAAGAAGTCTTTTTTCAAAAAAGCTCTCATAAAGAAGAAAAAAGTCTTTCGTAAAAAACCGGCCAAGAAAAAATTGGAGCGCCGGAAGGCTGGTCGCGAGATTTCTTTGCGAAGCAAAAAATCCCGATCTCGCGGGCCGAAAATTTCAAAAGAGCAAATTGACGCGGTCATTAAAAAGGGCGGTCAGCGCGGTTTTGTAACCACCGCCGAAGTGTTGAGCGTTATCCCCGATATTGAGTATGATATTGATGGGCTTGATAATGTTTATGATATTTTAAAAGAACGGGGCATTGAAATAAAAGAAGCCCAGGAATTTTTGCATTTGCAGGGCAAAAAGGGCGCTAAAGCCAAAAAGCCGATTATTGGAAAAATTGACCCGATCCAGATTTACTTAAAAGAAATCGGGCGCAGCAGTTTTTTATCGGCTAAAGAAGAAAAAGAATTGGCCAAACGCATTGAACATGGCGAAGAAGACGCCAAAGACAAATTGGCCCTGGCCAACTTGCGGTTGGTGGTTTCCATTGCCAAAAAATACGTGGGGCGATCGCCCAATTTGACCATGCTGGATTTAATTCAAGAAGGAAACTTGGGGCTGTTTAAGGCTGTGAAAAAATTTGACTGGCGCAAGGGGTATAAATTTTCAACTTATGCCACCTGGTGGATCCGCCAATCCATTACCCGGGCCTTGGCTGACCAGGCGCGGACTATTCGCATTCCGGTGCACATGATTGAAACCATTTCCAAGTACACCAAAGTGCGCCGCGGATTGTTGCAAGAATTGGGGCGCGAGCCGCTGGCCGAAGAAATTGCACCGGAAATGGGGCTGGAAGTTGATAAGGTGCACCATATCCGTAAAATTGCCCAAAAAGCCGTTTCACTGGAAACGCCGATTGGGGAAGATAAAGACAAGCAAGACAGCGTGCTGGCGGAATTTATTAAAGACGATAAAAGTATTGCGCCCAACACCGAGGCCGCGCGCAGGCTGTTAAAAGACCGCTTGAAAGAAATTTCCAGTGAATTGACCGGCCGGGAACTGAAAATTTTAGGCATGCGCTTTGGGTTGGAAGACGGGGTGATGCATACCCTGGAAGAAACGGGGGATGAGTTTGGCGTCACCCGCGAACGTATTAGGCAAATCCAGGCCAAGGCTTTGGAAAAATTACGTAGGCATTCAGATTTAAGAAAAGTAAAAGATTATTACTAAAAGGCGCAACAAAAAACGATGCCTATAAAAAGAAAAACCATAGAGTTTTACATTATGGTGTTTTTTGTTTTGTGGTTATCCACAAGGAGAGTTTTGGCAACGTGCTATACTAGATTTACTAGAAAAGTATAATTATTTTTTGAAAATCTTATGGAAGATGCAACAGTAAAACTAAAAAATAACAAAGGCAGTTTTTATGCGCCCCCGAATCTGGAGAATAAAAAAAATGTTTTGATAATAACTGCCGTGGTTATAATTTTGGCGCTCGCATTACTTGTGGGCGGATACGTTTTTTATAAGAGCACTAAAAATGCAGGAAGCCCGGTTGATGACAGTAACCAAGAAGCCGCTCAAGAGGCAACCAAGGGTGTTTTGCCATCAGTTTCCAATAATCCGTTGGAGAGTAGGCCGAATTTAAATCCGGTTGACAATACTAATCCCATAACAGAAGTTAAAACTAATCCTTTTGAGTAATATGAAAACAAAATTTTTAATTTTCGTTGCCATCCTAGCAGTTTCTTTAACATCTGTTATTACCTATCAAACCATCCAAGCGCTAGTTTTAGAAGATGTCCAGTACCCCGTTGAAGAGTTGGGCAGCTGCCAAAGCGAGGCCGATTGTAAAAAATATTGCGCCAACCCCGATAATGCTGACCGGTGTTTGGACTTTGCGGTCAGGGAGGGCCTCATGTCCAGCCAAGAGGTTGATATTGCCAGAAAATTTTTAAAAGGTGAAATTGAAGGCCCGGGCGGATGCACCGATAAAGCCACTTGCCAAGATTACTGCAATGACATTAACAGAGCTGACGAGTGCATTGCTTTCGCGGAAGAAAATAATCTTTTGCCGCCTTCAGAATTGCAAGAATTTAAAAAAGTGCAAGCGGCTATTAAGCGGGGCGTAAAGCCGCCGGCTTGTAAAAACAAAGAGGAATGCGAGGTGTACTGCGAGGAACCCGACCACATGGAAGAATGCGTTAACTTTGGTGTTGAAGCGGGCTTTTTGAGCGGTAAAGAAAAAGAAGATGCCCAAAAAATGTTACAGGCTATTAAGCGGGGAGTAAAACCGCCAGCTTGCCGGGGCAGAGCTCAGTGCGAAGAATTTTGCAGTGAGCCCGAAAACATGGAGCAGTGCATGGCGTTCGCCTTGGAAGCCGGCTTTATGTCAGAGGGGGAGCGGGAAAATGCCCAGAAAATGGTAGAAGCTTTAAAAAGGGGTGTAAAGCCCCTGCCTTGCAAAGGGAAGGAAACTTGTGAAGCTTATTGCTCCGCAGAAGAACACCTTGAAGAGTGCTTTACATTTGCCCAAGCTGCCGGCTTTATGACCGCCCAAGAGGCCCAAATGGCCCGCAAAACCGGTGGAAAGGGACCGGGCAATTGCAAAGGAAAAGAGGAATGCGAAGGCTTTTGCCAAGACCCGGCCAACCAGGAAACGTGCATGAATTTTGCTAAAGAACACGGCTTAATTTCAAAAGAAGACGCCAGGATGATGGAAGAAGGTGGGCGGGAATTTTCCCGCGGCATGGAACAAGCGTCGCCGGAAGTATTAAGCTGCCTTGAAGGCAAAGTAGGCAGCGAAATGGCGGAAAAAATAAAACAAGGGGCTCAGCCCACCCGCGAAATTGGCGAAGTGTTGAAAGAGTGTTTTTCGCAAATGCAAGGCCAGCAAATGCGTGGCCAAGAGGGAGAGGGTTCAAGGCCAATGCCGCCGGAGGGATTTGGCGGTTGCAACAGTCCGGAAGAATGCGAAAAATTTATGATGCCGGGGCAAGAAATACGGCCGGAAATGATGGGCCAACCGGACCCAGAACAAATGCGTTCTTTTGAGCAAATGGCGCCCGAAGAATATAAACAGCAGTATGGAGACCAATACCGCCAACAAATGGAGGAGCAGCAACGCCAGCAATACGAACAGCAACCAACACAAGAACAGCAACTTCAGTTAGGAGAGCCGTACCAAGAGCCGGCACGCCAGGAGGAAACCAAAGAAAGCCAGCCTACCGGTTTTAAGTTTGGTTCCGGCCAATTGTTGGGAGCACTCGTCTATACCTTCTTTGATTTGTTATTTGGAAAGTAAATCGTACGCAACAAAAAATCCGCCCTTCTGGCGGATTTTTTGCTACGTGAATGCTCCCCCGGTAGGATTCGAACCTACGACCCTCTCGTTAACAGCGAGACGCTCTACCGCTGAGCTACAGGGGAAAGTGTGGTAACTTGCATGTATCATACTAAATTTACAATATTTTTCAAGGTTTTGGGTTTGCATTTAGCCATAAAATAAGTAATATGGAAAATGGGTAACGTAAACCATTCAATAGGAGAAAACTATGAAGATTGTTCTTTCCACAAATAACCCCAGCAAAAAAGAGCAGGCTCAAGCCATGTTCGCGGGGTCTGGAATTCAAATTCTCTCACTTGAAGAAAATGGCACTCCGGGAGCCGCCGTGGAGGACAAGGATGGAGGCACTCTTGAACAAAACGCTTTCAAGAAGGCGGTATTTGCTCATGCGCCGGGTTGCTGGGCCATGGCCGACGACACCGGTATTTTCATTGACGCCCTTGATGGTAGGCCAGGAGTGCGTACGGCAGATTGGTCGGGTGATGCCAAAACAACCGAAGAAAAGACTGGGTGGATTTTGGAACAGTTAAAAGATGTTGCCAATCGCTCGGCGACATTTCGTACCGTGGTAGTGGTATTAACTCCCAGCGGGAATCGCCACTTTTTCACCGGCGAAGTCCATGGATCTATTTTACGGACAGCTCGTTGCAAGCCCCAACCGCAAATGGCTTACAGCCCTATTTTCCAACCCGATGGATCAAAAAAAGTGTGGGCCGAAATGACCATTGAAGAAGAAAATGCCATTTCGCATCGGGGCAAGGCGTTTTGCCAAGCTCGCCAGTTTCTGGAACAGACGTCAAGGTAACCCTAACACCCAAACCGCCCGGCAATAATCCTGCCCGGCGGTTTTTTATGGTAAAATGCATGTATGAAGCGGCTTTTCAATGTTGTTTCCCATTACCAAAAAATAAAAGCACTTTACTTCCGTTATGAGCGGTGGCTGATGCCGGCAACGCTGGTTATCGGTTTTTTAGTTGATTATTTCACTTTTACCAGCATTCAAATTAGCGTTACCTTTGGCCTGCTTTTGGCGTATTGGGCTTTGGCCGGGGCAACGATTTTATTCGTTCATTTTTATGATGCCGACAAGTTGCCTAAAAAACTCAGGTACGCGCGCCTATTTGCTCCGCTGGTAATTCAGTTTACTTTTGGAGCTTTGCTGGGTAGCTCCCTGGTTTTTTACTGGCTTTCCGGCGCCCTCTCGGTCAGCTGGCCGCTTATTTTGATCGTGGCCGGGCTGATGGTGTTTAACGATATTTTCCGGCAGTATTTTTTAAAGCCGGTGGCCCAAGTGAGTGTCTATTTTTTTGCCACCTTATCGCTATTTTCCTTAACCCTGCCATTTCTATTTACTTCGTTGAGCCCGTGGCTATTCGTACTGGCCAGCGCCTTGGCTGCTGCCCTGTTTTACCCCTATGTCAGGGTTATACCGTTGGCGTCAGAACATTCCAGGCACCAAAAAAGGCGCATGGCTATTGCTATAGCCGTTATTGTAACTGCCATGAATGGCTTATATTTTGCCAATATCATTCCGCCCATACCCTTGTCATTGCGCGAGGCGGGGCTATATCATGATCTTAAAGTATCCGGCGGGCGTTACACTATGTTGGGCGAGCCAGAAACCATTTGGGGCGCGCTGATTCCCGGCCAAACATTGCATGTCAAAGCCGGTGAAACCATCTATTTTTACACAGCCATTTTCGCGCCCCCCAAATTGGATGCCCGCATTTTTCATGATTGGCAGTATTATGACCCAGCTACAAAAGAATGGTTAAGCCAGGGCGAGCTATCTTTTACCATTATCGGTGGGCGCAAAGAGGGGTATAAGGGATATTCGTACCGGTCTAACTTGGTCGGCGGTCATTGGCGGATATTTGTGAAAAACCAGCGCGGCCAGGTGTTGGGAAGATTGAACTTTGATGTTACAATGATACTGGAAAATATTCAGTTTCAAGAAATTATCCGTTAAATGATTTCACAAATAAGAAAAGCCAATACTGGCGATACAAAAAGCATTGCCAGCCTGATTGAGTCATTGCGGCTGGATATGGCCGGCTTTGTGTGGAACGAGGTCAAATTTATAGAAAAGCAAATCCAAAACGGGGAGTATTTTTTGGCCGAATCGGCGGGAAGTATTGTCGGGATTATCAGTTTGCGTCAGCGGAAAAATACCATCCACATAGAAACGTTGGCGGTGGCGCCCGAGCACAGGCTTCAAAAAATAGGCACGCAATTGGTCGATTTCGCCAAATCCTTTACCAAAGAACGCGGGTTGCGGGATTTGTGCGCCTGTTCCTTTTTTGAATATAAGATCGGAAATTTCTACACCCGGCAGGGGTTTTTATTAAGGCCGGATCCGGGCCAATACGATGGCCATCAGTACCATATATTCGTTGCCAAAGTGTGATACAGTTAACAAATATAATTCAATAAAAAAACGAAGCAAGGTCTCCCGCGTAAATCAGGCCATAATGTATACGGTATATATCAGCCTGATTTCCGAGGTGAATCTCTTCGTTTCACTCATCAATTCATGATTTCAAAAAAATGGTTATACATTGCAATCGGGGTCGTGGTGCTATTGGGTATTGCGTGGTATGTGAGCACAAAAATGATGTGGGGCGGGATAAGCGTGGATTACCAGCAGAATGCCGACGGCACCCAAACTTATTCAAATGAAGAGGGTTCGGTGACAACCGGACCGGGGGCCACCATGCCTTCAAGCTGGCCTGCTGATGCGCCCGCAAATTACTCGGGGGCACAGATTATCTTTTCAGGAAATTCAAACCCACAGACCGGTAAAGCCGGAGCGGTGGTTTCTTATAGCGTGCAAAATGTCATGCCCGAAGATATTGCCAGTTATTACCGCCAAACCTTGGCGGCCAAGGGCTGGAAGATTGCCGGCGACGCTTATGTTGGTACCCAGATTATTTTGGGAGCCACCAAAGATACCCGGACCTTTGCCATCAGCATTTCCGAGTACAATAACAATGTGGTAACGGTAACGGCAGGGATGGAATTGCAATAAAAATCGCGGAATAACGCAGAATTTAACGCGGAAGCAAAAAATCGCCTGCTGGCGATTTTTTGCTAAAATAATTTTATGGGAAAAAGAGAATTTTTTTATTATAAAAATACGGCGCTGGAATTAGTAAAAAGTAGAATTTCATATTTTAACGTGTTTTATAATCTTAAAATAAATAAGATAAGTGTAAAAAACCAAAAAACCCGGTGGGGAAGTTGCTCAAAAAAAGGAAACTTGAATTTTAATTACCGTGTTGCGCTTTTACCACCCCATTTGGCCGATTATGTGATTGTTCACGAACTTTGCCATCTGGGCGAGTTCAATCATTCAGTAAATTTTTGGAAACTGTTGTCAAAAACCATTCCGGATTACAAAAAAATAAAAAGTCAATTTAAAAAAATCAGGATACGATAAAAATATAGATAAAAAAGCCCTGGTTCACTCAAACCAGGGCCATGGGCATTGTCACTTTGCAGTGACCTTTTTTCGTCCAAGAAGCCTCATTGCGGTCTCTTGGTTATTTTCCCAGGGCGCTTCTTCAAGGACCTGGCCGATAGTTCTCCCCGGTTTCAGCTCATCTCTTGCCACCACAAGCATCCCCACAGTATAGACTTCAGGATCTTTCTCAAAATCCTCTTCTTGGTCGAGTTTTTTAGCGATTGCCCGAACCAGGTTATATACCACTTCCGAATTAATCCTTCTCATGTTTTTCCTTTCCTGTGATTGAGTTGGTATTCTATTTTCACTTTACCATGTGGTTGGGGCGAATGCTAGGTTGTACCACATTGATGCCAAGGTTAAACAAACTGGTTACCCAGATTTGATCCTCCCTTCGACCTACCTCTATTACATGATTCCAAAACCTTCTTACTAGGTAGCCAAAGCAGAACAAAATAGTGTCATCAAACCATTTGATGGTTTCCCTGGCAATTTCAATGTAGTGGGCTTGAATATATTCCAGTTCCTTTATGGAAAGAGGATTTTGTTCAGATACGAATCGCTCCCGCTCGGTGCCGCTCCACGGAGGAAGTGGCATTCGGTGATAATAATTATTCATTAGCCAAAAAGCGATTGACCGCAAAATGTGTTCGCAGCCCTTTTTCTTGGCATTTTTCAGATACTTGCTCTCAAAGCGGAATATTATCCGTACCACTTGAGTTAGCTCATCGTCGATAAATTTCCCCTTTTTGTTTGTGTTAAGAAAAGCTCCTTCCACGTTATAGGAGGACCATCCGAAAAATGGGCTTTTGTACATCTCCATGCGCCTTTGGGCGTCTTCCATGGTTATTTGAGTGGGGTCTACCCGGTGTCTTTTGCCATATTTTTGTGGGTCAAGTACGAAAGGGTATTCGGCTAACTCTGAGAGAAGTTCTCTTATATTTCTCTTTAGATATCCTTTGACTTTTTCTCCATCAACACCCTCGGATAAGGCATCAATAATTTCTGATTGATACAGTACCCTTTTGGGAAAATAAATTTCAATCAGCAATCCCAACTCCCTGCGTGAAAACAAATACGTGTTTGACGGATTTACAGAAGCCATAGCATATTTCCTCTGGTTTTAAAGGAGCGGAACACCATTATACCCTAACTTACTTTTTAGAAATTGTCAAAAAAAATTACCGATATAGACCAATTGATCCGACCTAGGTTTTTGCACACGGCCTTCGATTCCAATCGAGGGCTTTTTTTTCATGAAGAAAGCTGGTTTTTTGGGGAAAAATAGGATAGAATACGCAAATGTTAAATAACGAAACGATTGTAAAATTTAATAATGTCTCCTTTGGCTGGAGCGAAACCAAGCCCATTTTAAGTGAGGCGGATTTTGGGGTGCGCCGCGGTTCAAAAATCACCCTCATGGGGCAAAATGGGGCGGGAAAAAGTACGATTTTTGAATTAATTATGGGCGCAGCAGAGCCCGAATCGGGCGCCATTAATATTGCCGGCGGCCTAACCATTGCCACCGCTCGCCAAGTGATTGACCGCAAAGATTTGGAGTTGACCATCAAAGAATTTTTTGAGAAATGCTTCACGGGCAAGGTGTATGATATTGACCCGAAAATTGATAATGCCATGGAAGTAGTTAATCTTAAACTTCCCCACAATAGGATTTTAAAAACTCTTTCGGGCGGACAACAGGCAAGGCTTTTATTGGCTTCTGCATTAATCCAGGACCCGGATTTATTGCTGTTAGATGAGCCGACCAACAACTTGGACAAGGCCGGCATTGAACATTTGACCGATTTTATCATTAATTATCCTAAAACTTGTATTGTTATTTCCCACGATGCGGATTTTTTAAATTCTTTTACCCAGGGCGTTTTATATTTGGATATTTTTACCAAAAAAGTGGAGCAATATACCGGCAATTATTTTAAAGTGGTTGAGGAGATTAAAATGAGACTTGAAAGAGAACGTATGAAAAATGCGCGCCTTGAAAAAGACATTTCTCAAAGGATGGAGCAGGCGAATTTCTTTGCCCAAAAAGGCGGGCACTTGCGCGACGTTTCGGCGAAAATGCGAAAGACCATTGAAAAGTTAGAAGAGGAAAAAGTAGATTCGCGCCAGGAAGATAAAACCATTAAAAATTTTACCATTCATGTTCAGCCGGATATTGGCGGTACACTTTTGAAATTAGATTCTGTCACCATAGTAAAAAACCACAAGTTTATAGATAAAAAAGTAAATATTGAATTGGGAAAACGTGATAGACTTTTATTGGTTGGTCCCAATGGTATTGGCAAAACCACGTTGTTGGAAAAACTGGCCAGCGGCCATGCTAAAGGCGAACACACCAAGGCGGGGCTACAAATTGGGTACTATCGCCAGGATTTTTCAAACTTGGATTTTACTAAAACGGTCCACGAAACCCTTTCGCACATTAAAGGCGGCATTGAAATTACCGAACAGCACTTGAGGGCCCACGCCGCCGGATTTTTAATTGATGCCGAAATGCTCAAAGCCAAGATTGAAAAACTTTCAGAGGGGCAGAAGGGGTTGGTGGCCTTTGCCGCTATTTCACTGCAAAAACCGGGATTGCTGATTTTGGACGAACCTACCAATCATATTAATTTTAGGCACATTCCCGTGATTGCTAAAGCCATTAACGAATTTGACGGAGCCATGATTTTAGTCAGCCACATGCCCGAATTTGTCGCGAAAATAAAAATTGAGCAAACATTAGATTTGGGTAAATTTCTTAAATAATATGGTCAAAGCAGTTTTATTTGATATGGATGGGCTCATGGTTGAGAGCGAAATGCTTCATTATCAAGCCTACAAGGAAGTGTTGGTCCGGCTTGGCGTTGCTCTCACTATGGAGGATTACTTCGCAGCTTGGGGTTCTGATAAAGACATGTGCATGCGTTTTGTGGAAAAATTTCATACCCCAATTTCAGCTGCAGAATTGTTGGAGCAAAAAAACACGTTATTCCGCCAAGTGTACATTTATAAAGTCACTCCCCAGCAAGGGTTGCTGGATTTGTTACGTACCCTAAAGGAAAGTCATTATCTGTTGGCCGTATGCTCAAGTTCACAAATGCATGAAATTGAGATTGTACTCAAGGCCATTGGCGCGAGGCAATTTTTTGATCAGGTTATCTCGGCCGAATCCGTGGAAAACGGCAAACCCGCCCCCGATTGTTACCTGCTTACTGCACAAAAGCTGGCAGTTGAGCCTGCTGACTGTCTGGTACTGGAGGATGCACCCAAAGGAGTGGCTGCGGCCAAAGCTGCAGAAATGAAATGTTTTGCTATTCCCAGTACCGGATTAGAAACAGCAGATTTTTCCAAGGCTGATAACATTTTTAAAAATCTTGGAGAAGTTACTATTGAAATGATAAACAAATGATTATAGATGATGTAATAATAAGTGTAAGAGGAGGAAATGGTGGCGA
The DNA here is from genome assembly GCA_001821015.1 of Candidatus Taylorbacteria bacterium RIFCSPHIGHO2_02_FULL_46_13. Classification (GTDB taxonomy): domain Bacteria; phylum Patescibacteriota; class Minisyncoccia; order Phycocordibacterales; family DSPV01; genus 2-02-FULL-46-13. The sequence goes on along the minus strand of MHRQ01000028.1, from coordinate 1,179 downwards.
CGGGGTCGTCCGTTTTAACAAAACCAAAATGTCTTTGGGGCCGACGGGCGGTGATGGTGGCAAGGGAGGGGACGTTTATATGAAAGGCGTTTCTGATTTAAATGCCCTGCGCCAATTCCGTTTTAAAAAAGAATTGGAAGCCCAAAACGGCCAGATGGGAAAAATGCAATTAAATGACGGGCACGATGGTGAAGACTTGATTTTACTGGTTCCGGTGGGAACGATCATCCATAATTTGGTGACGAAAAAAACTATTGAAATAACTAAAATTGGTCAGATAGAATTGGTGGCCAAGGGTGGCAGAGGAGGCAAGGGAAATTTTAAATTCCGGGGGCCGACCAATACTACGCCGCGCCAATCGGAAAAAGGAAAAAATGGCGAAGATTTCAAAATGCACCTGGAACTGAAAATGATTGCGGATGTTGGGTTTATCGGCTTGCCCAATGTGGGAAAATCCAGTTTGCTGAACGAATTAACCAATGCCAGCGCCAAAGTTGCCAATTACCCGTTTACCACCCTGGAACCGAATTTGGGGGTGTATTTTGAACTAATTTTGGCTGATATTCCCGGATTAATTGAAGGTGCTTCAGTTGGCAAGGGCCTTGGCATCAAGTTTTTAAAGCACGTAGAACGCACCCGCGTATTTTTTCATCTGGTGGCGGCGGATTCGGCCGATCCTTTGCAAGACTACGCCACCGTGCGTGCTGAATTGGAAGGCTACAACCCGGCACTTTTAGAAAAACAGGAGTATCTTTTTTTAAGTAAAACTGATACGGTTTCAAAAGAAAAAGTTAAGGAAATTTTTGCAGAGTTTAAAAAAATAGGAAAAAAAATTGAGCCCATTTCAATTATTGATGGTGAAAGTTTGGAAATGGTTAAAAAAGTACTTAATCATTTAATAAATCAAAAAACGGTTTAATGATAAATTAAGGTTTCATATGATACGCTAATCGTACCATGAAAGCCACTTTATCAGATATAAAAAATACTTCGAACAATTGGGCTATAAACCAATTTGATGCCGAGCGGGAGTTTTTGACCTCATACGCCGCTCACTCCGACGCAATCTTCCGCTATTGCTACTAT
>MHRQ01000028.1:0-85 GCA_001821015.1 Candidatus Taylorbacteria bacterium RIFCSPHIGHO2_02_FULL_46_13 | reverse complement strand
TGACCGTGAGAAAGCCAAGGATTACGTCCAGGAAACGTACCTTCGCACCTGGAAGTACCTTGCCGAAGGCCGTAAGGTGGATAAC
>MHRQ01000027.1:15512-19362 GCA_001821015.1 Candidatus Taylorbacteria bacterium RIFCSPHIGHO2_02_FULL_46_13 | reverse complement strand
GGTGGCCTATTGTGAGGGAGCACCAGAGCCCGCAACGAAGCAGATGAATGATTTTCACCAAACTCCGTAATTAAAATATTTTATAAACTGAAATTCTTTATGGAGTAGAGATCATCGCCACCTTCTGAATCGTCAGAAGAAGAATCGTCAACTGGAACGGACTCTGAAATGGTAATGATTTCATTAACAGCTCCTGGAGGTACAACTGCGTCGATAGGTGGTTGAATAGCATCTACCAGTTTCACTGCCGCAGGTGCAGCTCTTTGTGCAATACGCCGCTCCTCAAGCAAAGCAACAATTGTTTGCAGATCTTCCGGAGAAAAGAAATCTATATGAATCTTGCCACCCTGTTCTTTGCGCTCAATCTGTACCCGCGTACCAAGCGTCTCTGACAATTTCACTTCAATCTCCGTCATTTCAGGATCAAACGAACGATCTTTCTTGCGCACACGCTCAACGGCTATACGTCGGGCAACACCCTCGGCTTCACGCACGGTCATCTTATTGATAATAATCTCTTTATATAACGTCAACTGTTCTTCCGGACGATCGGCAAGCATCAAAATTGGCCTCGTGTGTCCCTCTGAAATTTTACGGCTTGCAAGAGCTAAAAGAACTTCCTCGGGCAACAATAAAATACGCAGCGTGTTAGAGACATACTCACGACTCTTCCCTATTTTCTCTGCAATCTCACTATGCTTGTAAGAAAACTCTTCCGCAAGTTTCTGAAACGCCTTTGCACGATCAACAGGATTTAAGTCCTCACGTTGCAAATTCTCAATAATAGCCAGTTCCAATTTGACCTTGGAATCATTGGAATCGGTACGGATAATTGCCGGCACCTGGGTAACTCCAGCGATTTTGGAAGCACGTAAACGTCGCTCGCCTGAAATAAGCTCATATTCAACAGCCAATCCTCCTTCCGGTTTTTGCACCTCTTTCCGCGTTACCACCAAAGGCTGCAGAACACCATAGGTTCTAATAGACTCTGCCAGGTCGTTTAAGGTCGCGTCATTAAACTCCTGACGAGGCTGGTACGGGTTTGGCTTGACCTTATCAACCTCTATCCAAAATATTGCGTCGCCGTAAAAATGAGACATGGGAAATTAAATTAGTATGCGTATATGATAACACGGCGGTCGTTTGAGTAAAATCAAAATTGGTGATAATTTAAGTGGACAGCGCAGGCCGGGATGGCGCCCGAAACGTTGCTGTCGCAACGAACAGGCAAGGAATTTGTAGATCTATCCCGTCAGAAATTCAGAAGGGGGGAAAAATTGTTTCGTAAGATATACTTATATTGTAGGCAGTTGAATCGAGTACAGTGCGAAAGTCTAAGAATTTCTGTTGGGACGCACACAACTCCAGGAACACTGTTCTTTCTTATGCCGGAGTGATGAAATTGGCAAACATGCACGACTCAAAATCGTGTGCTGAAAAGCTTGTGGGTTCAAGTCCCACCTCCGGCAACATGAAGCAAAAGATTGTTGTGGTTGTTGGCTCTACGGCCGTCGGGAAAAGTGCGCTCGCTGTCCGGCTCGCGCGCACATTTAATGGCGAGATTATTTCTGCTGATTCAAGACAAGTGTATCGCGGACTCAATATTGGGACCGGGAAAATCACACACCATGAAATGCAAGGAGTGTCGCACCACCTACTTGATGTCACCAATCCAAAGAAACAATTCAGTGTTGTACGATATATCGTACCAGCTGAGAAAACAATCGCGGATATTTCTTCACGCGGCAAAATCCCCATTATTTGTGGTGGAACCGGGTTTTACATTTCTGCGCTTGTTGATGGAATCGTGTTACCTGATGTACCAGCGAACCCCGATCTTCGCACACGACTAAAGAAGAAAACCCCTTCCGAACTGTTCCAAATACTGCAGAAACTTGACCCTCGGCGGGCGAAAGAAATAGATAAATACAATGCGCGTCGCATTATTCGGGCAATTGAAATTGCGGAAGCTCTCGGAAACGTTCCGAAGCTTTCTGCACTTCGCCGTTATAATCCACTTTTTATTGGCATCACCCTAGCACCTCAAGAATTACAAAAACGTATCCGCGTCCGACTATTTAAAAGAATGCAACAGGACATGGTTGCTGAAGCTAAACGTCTGCATATCGGAGGACTTTCATGGAAGCGCATGGATGAGTTGGGGCTTGAGTACCGATATCTCGCACTACACTTGCAAGGAAAATTGACCAGAGCAGAAATGCTAAAAAAATTAAACACCGAAATCTGGCATTATGCCAAACGCCAGATGACCTGGTTTAAACGAGACAAACGAATCAAATGGTTTACTGATCCCTTTTCTAAACCCACCAACGAAAGAATCAAAAATATCATTCTCAAATTCTTGAGAATTTGAGAATGAATGGGTATGTAAAAAAGGCCATGCGCATGATGCATGGCCTTGTAAATTAGTGAGAATTGTTGAGTCCCTTGAAGAGTCCCAATATTCTTCTGTTAATCGTTTCTTTGTTCGTCCCTATCGGGAAACAGAACTGTGGATGAGCTGGATGGAGACGCTTACCTCGATTCCAACTACGGATTGATATAGTCACCCCAAATGACCTTTCGACAGAAACACCACCAACCTCTTTGCTGACCGTAAAGTCCCTTCCGCCGTAATCTTCAGGTGAACGTGGCGGATGACGAGTAAAACTCTTGATCTGCCCAAAATCCAGCAATTTCTGTAAATAACCCTCAACAGTGCTTTCAAACGCTCGGCCATACTCTGACATTCTCAGTGAACGTCGATCTGCAAACTCCTGACGACTGCGAGTAGTACGCATAGTTTCCTTCACCTCCCTTCTATATCTGACAAGAGATTAGAGCCTAATGTCCATTTTGTCAAACGACCGGCAAAGAATTTCATTCTAACATTCTGCAGAATGTTAGAATGATTTTTAGTATCTCTTATATTAGATATTTTTACTGGGTCGTTTGAGATATTTCGTTCCTTTCAACTTGTCGGGTAAATAGCTTTCTGTATCGTACTTTTGATAATCCTTACCGTAGCCAAGCTCTTTCATAAGTTTAGTTGGCGCATTGCGGATTTTAAGTGGAATGGGAAGATTACCAGTCTCACGCACGTCAGCCTGTGCGGCACGGAGGGCGTCGTAGGAACTGCGGTCTTTGGCGGCAAGAGCGAGATAGGCTACGCCGTGCGCAAGATTGATAGCCGCTTCTGGCAATCCAACTGTTTCAACTGCTCTGAAGACTTCGTTAGCAAGCACAAGCGCCGTAGGTTGTGCGATTCCAATATCTTCAGACGCAAATATTACCATCCGTCGCGCGATGAACTTTGGGTCTTCCCCACCCTCAATCATTCGTGCCAAGTAATAAATTGCGGCATCAACATCGCCCGCCCGCATGCTCTTTATGAATGCAGAAATGGTGTCGTAATGCTCGTCTCCTTTTTTATCAAAACGAAGAAACGCATGTTGGAGAGTATCTTTGAGCGTTTCCACCGTTACTTTTTTGTAAAGTTCTTGCGCGTTCTCAAGCACGGTGATCGCAATACGTGCATCACCATTCGCCATTTCTACAAGCCACTCCAATGCCTTCTTGTCCAGAGGTATCTTTGTGCGCTTGATGATTTTCTTGAGCTCATCAGCGGTCAGTGGTTTTAGTACGAACACGCGACAGCGCGATAGAAGTGCGGAAATGATTTCAAAACTTGGATTTTCCGTGGTTGCACCAATGAGCGTTAGCTTCCCTGTCTCAACATACGGAAGTAAAAAATCCTGCTGGGCCTTGTTGAAACGATGGATTTCATCCAGAAATAACAAGCGAGGTCGCTGGTCTAAAAGCCCCGGTTCATCCACAATGCGCTTGATAT
>MHRQ01000027.1:0-15505 GCA_001821015.1 Candidatus Taylorbacteria bacterium RIFCSPHIGHO2_02_FULL_46_13 | reverse complement strand
GCCGGCAGACACCGCCGAAAGTTCATGCAGCTGTGCATCCAGCGCTCTCGCGTAAATCTTGGCGAGCGTGGTCTTGCCAACACCAGGCGGCCCCCAAAGAATAAAAGAAAAAAGATGCTTCTTTTCAATAGCAACGCGCAAGGGTTTACCAAGCCCAACCAAATGTTCTTGCCCCACAAACTCTTTCAGGGATTTCGGACGTATTTTTGATGCGAGGGGTTCCATGCGGGCCCACGAGGATTCGAACCTCGGTCTGCGCTTTTGGAGAGCGATATTCTACCACTGAACTATGGGCCCTTAGGTTTTAGATTATACCAGAAAGTTACAGAGGGCAATGAGAAAGTCCGTTCGCATGTGCGAACGGACTTGGTTGAATTACTTTCGGTTATCCTTTACCGCCACCACCTCCACTACTTTCACCACTAGGGATGTAGGGCGCGGGTTCTTGAAACTGAGCTGGATTCCAATCAGGGATTACGTACCAGACTCCAGTGCCAAACTGGATGGGCACATAAGGCGGACCTGAGGCGGCTTTGTTATATTGCCACGTCTGACTCCCCTGCGCTCTGACCCAGTATCCGATGGGATAAACTCCTTCCGTTGTAGAAACGGAAATATTTATCCAGGCGGGATGCGAAGTAACCACCTCGTACGTCTTGTTGAATCCTGTTCCGGAGTACGACTGAATCGTATCCTGAATCACTGTAGGATCGCGGTACGACAGCAGATTTTCAATGTGCGCGCTTTCCGCTTGAGCAACCAACACGGTAGGTGACAGAATAGCGCCGCCGTCCTTTAAGTTGTAAACGCGCTGTGTACCGTCTTTGAACGTAACCACAACATATCCGCGTCCAGCAAAGCCGGACTGGATGTAGACCTTGTTGCCATACCCGTACAAAGACACTTTCTGCACAGTACGCCCATCTGCCGGATCTAGGTACCAGAACTCTGCGTGTTCCACGGGCTGATCAAACTTGATCGGTACCGTGTAGGCGAGGTAGAGCGTGAACCGGAACTTAGGTAGATGCGAGCCACCTTTACCATCCACTGGATACGCCGAGACACCACCGTTAAAAAGTGTGTCTCCATCTGCATTCGCCACGTATCCGAACATGGAAACCCAATCCTTCGTATTGGCCACCGTGATTTTGATACTGGTGTTCGTAAAGAACTTCAGCACTTCACCAGAGGTGCGACTGGTGGACCAAGTTTCCTGTGGGGAAACCTGCTGGGCACCAATCTGCCCCGGACCGTAGAGATACAAGGCGGAACTTCGCGCCTGTTCAACCGCGTATGCGGCCAAAGCCGAACGGCTAGATAGAAACGCGAGGTTTGTTTGAGCCCACGCGGTGCTAACCACGAGGATGAGTGAGAATGTAACTGCAGTGAGAATTCTTTTCATTTCTTATTACCTTTCTGTATTTGTTGTGGTTGTTGGTTGATTACTTTTCAATCGTAACATCCGCCGTCGCCGTGAGGGTGACGGTTTCCGAAACTACTTCCGGCTTGTCCGACACCTGCTCCGTGACCTTTTGACTGCGTTTGAGTGTGGAGACAAAAAAAAGTCCCACCGTGATGAGTGCAAGCGATGTAATCGCGATACACAATGTCTTTGTCTTTTTCATGATTTGTTTCAGGTATAATTGCCCCTCGCATTCACACGCTACCGCACACGCGGAAGCTAACCGTATGTAATTGTGAAGAACAAAAAAATCAGAGCGAGAACTCTGTATGCCAGAATACTAGCATACCGTATTCTACCTGTCAAGTCTCACGTTTCTAACATAAACACAAGCCCCTGTACAGGGCTTGTGTTACTTCTTAGCCTCCTTATGTGGAGTACGTTTTTTGCACCAATTGCAAAACTTCGCAAGCTCAATTTTACGCTCCACTTTCTTCTTATTTTTACTGCTCCAGTAATTCGTGCGCTTGCACTTGGAGCAGTTGAGTTTTATAAGTCGTTCTTGTGACATGATTGATTTTTAATGAGCGAAGCGATTATAAAAATCATCACCCCGCTCTAATTTTACCGTTTTGAACGAAATGTAACATACACCTACCATCAAATATCGGGTTTGCAAACGCGGTTTGCGGGCCCGTATAGCGCATCCTATATTCCGCGAAGCGAACCACCGCCGCATAACTTGTAAAATTAGGACGGGGTAAACGTAAAAGACAGACCGAAATATAACGCAGATCATGGAATAACGCAAATTAACGGTAGATGCGCTTAATCAGAGGATTTAGTCGAGTGACAATCTCATAATTAACTGTGTCGCAGAGAAGTCCTAATTCGTCTGCAGTAATCTCCTCACTACCATCACGGCCAAGCAACGTGACTTCGTCCCCTACCTCTGCTTTTGGCACATCAGTCACATCAATAACAATCATATCCATAGATACGCGGCCGATAACGTGAACTCGCGTCCCCCGCACAATCACGTGCCCTACTGATGAGAGTGCTCGTGGGAATCCATGCCAATAGCCAATGGGCGCTACCGCAAGCTTTGAATCACGCTCCAACATTTCTGTTAAATCATACCCAACACGCTCCCCTTTTTTTACTTTTTTAACTTCTGATATCATAGCTTTCCATGAAAGTACAGGTTTAGGTGCTAAGCGATATTCTGCATAGGAACGAACTTCTCGTGATGGCCATAGGCCATACAGTCCTATACCGATACGCACCATATCTAGATGTGAATCGGGAAATAGAATCGCACCGGCGGTCGCGGCGGCATGTTTAACCGGATGGAATCCTTCCTTGGCAAGTGCCTCTGTCCACTTTGAAAATTCTTGTAGTTGCCGGTTCGTGTATGACGGAAAAGAAGGATTTTTCGCAGCTGCAAAGTGCGTATAGACGCCTTCCAGATGAGCTTGACGCTTAGAGCTTAATGCTTGGAGTTTTTGGACAACCAAAGGAAGCTCGGAAAGTTCAAAGCCTTGCCGATGCATGCCTGTATCAATTTTCAAATGGATTTTCAGAGGCTTACTTACACTTTCTGACGCAAGACTCTCTAGTGCGGGCATGTTGGAGATGGTAATGTTTACATCAACCTCTGCTGCACGTGCTACATTCTCGGGAAGTGTGTACCCGAGCACCAGTATCTGCGTTTTGATGCCGTCAGCTCGCAGAGCAAAAGCCTCAACGACTGAATCCACTCCCAAAAAGTCTACGCCGAGTTTCTCTACCTCGCGCGAAAAATCCATTAAACTATGCCCATAGGCATTGGATTTAACCACTGCCATAAGCTTGGTTTTTTTACCCAAAAGCGCGCGGAAGATCTTTACATTGTCTGCTATAGCCTTGCGGTCTACCTCAATCCATGTGCGAAGCCCATTCGTCTTGCCCGCTAAAAGTCTGTCTGTTTTGATTGTTTTCATAGGAATGTTAGACAGTATATACAAAACGAGCAGAAAGAAAAACCCGTGATAGAATAGAAATATGGAAAAGGAAAAAGCACTTCAAGCCCTTTCGCGAGAGCTCATGGAGGCAAAGTTACCCCTTCTAGAATCAAATCTGGTATTCGGCGAAGGAAATATCAATTGCCAAGTATTGTTTATCGGTGAAGCCCCCGGACAAACTGAAAATCAGCTGAAACGTCCATTTGTCGGGCGGGCGGGGAAACTCTTGGATGAGTTGATTAAAAGTGTCGGATGGAAGCGTGAGGATGTTTACATCACTAATATCGTGAAGCGCCGCCCGCCCGAGAATCGCGATCCCCTGCCTGAAGAAATTGAAGCATACAAACCTTACCTTTCACGACAGATTGAAATCATAAATCCAAAAATTATCGCGACGCTCGGACGCTTTTCTATGAATTATTTTCTTCCCTTTGCAAAAATTACGCGCGACCAAGGAAAAACATTTGAAGTAAACGGCAGGGTCATTTTTCCACTCTTTCATCCCGCTGCAGGATTGCGCAACCCGAACATGCTGAAAGAATTGAAAGAAAGCTTCAAAAAACTTCCTGATGTCGTTATAGAAGCCACGAATCTAAAAGCAAACGCGAAAAAAGAAGCTGCTGACGCCGCCGAGCCGATACAGCGCGCCAATCGTCCGCAGGACAGCTTATTTTAAATCATTGAGAGAGCGGTGTGGCTGTGTTATTATGCCAGAGACATGCGCCGGTCGGATAGCGGCTATTCCAGGAGACTGTAAATCTCCGGCCCATTGGGCATCGCTGGTTCGAGTCCAGCCCGGCGCAAAAACAAGCAGGCAAAAACCTGCGACTGAATCCTTCCGTCACACACTCGCTTGGGCTGGGCAAATTTTTTGGCGAGGATGTGGATAACTATTCTTTGGTTTTCTACTTTTGTTCTAGTATAATTGATGTGCATGAAACAAGCCATATTTATATGATCACAAAACGCCAAAAAGAAGTCCTAAACTTCGTAGAAAGCTATTCACAAAAGAAGGGATACTCTCCTTCATTTGAGGAAATCAGAAAGCGGCTCAAGCTTGCTTCTGTTTCAACTATTCATTTTCATATCTCAAAACTCAAAGAGGGTGGTTATTTAGGAAAAACAGAAAATAAGGCTCGTGCTATTAGTGTGGCGTCTAAGGATCCAATGATAAAAATTCCACTTTTGGGAACTATCGCCGCCGGTGAGCCAGTAGAGGCGGTTCGCCAAAATGAATTTATTGCCGTTCCAAAAAATATATTACCTGCCACTGGCAATCTTTATGCTCTGCGCGTAATTGGAAATAGTATGATTGATGAGAATATCAAAGATGGAGATGTCGTCTTAGTAAAACAACAAGATACCGCGGAGAATGGAGAGCGTGTTGTTGCTTTGATAGATAACCATGAAGCAACACTAAAGAAATTTTATCAAGAGCGAGGACATATTAGATTGCAACCCGCAAATAAAACTTTTGAGCCGATTATTATAAAAAAGGATCGGGATATTAAGATTCAGGGAGTTGTCATTGATGTTATTAGAAACGAGGAAGAGCGGCAGGCGGAAGAAATCACAATAACAAAAGAAATTAAAAGAGAAAGAAAACTACCACTCAATCAAATAATTCTAGGAGATGCCGTTCAAGAACTACGGAAACTTCCCGACGAAAGTTGCGATGTCGTCATAATTGATCCGCCCTATAATATCGGTAAGGATTTTGGAAATAACATAGACAAACGAGAACTTGGGGAATATGTAGAATGGTGTAAAAGTTGGATAAACGAAAGCATAAGAATTCTAAAACCGAATGGAACAATGTTTATTTACGGTTTTAGTGAAATTTTGGCCTATCTTTCAATAGAAATTCCGATACAAAAACGATGGTTGATTTGGCACTATACGAACAAAAATGTTGCTTCGCTAAATTTTTGGCAAAGAAGTCATGAGGCTATAATTTGCGCGTGGAAGGATAAGCCTGTTTTCAATAGAGATGAAGTAAGAGAGCCGTACACAGATGGCTTTCTGAACGGAGCCGCTGGAAAGGTACGAAAAGGAACGCTGGGGAGATTTAGTAGTAGTGGTTTAGAAACCGTTTATAAAGCGCACGATGGTGGAGCTTTACCGAGAGATGTTATCAAAATTCCTGCTCTTGCTGGTGGAGCCGGAATGATTGAGAGATGGTTTTTGTGTAAAACCTGTGATTCTGTTTGCGAGCCACGACAACTGAAACACCATGATGGGCATGAAATAATGAAGCACCCGACACAAAAACCATTTGAACTATCTAAAAAATTGATAAAATCTGCTATGCCGAAAAAAGATGGCGTTGTACTAGTACCTTTTGTCGGTACTGGTTCGGAGTGTGCGGCGGCAAAAGAATTGGGCCAATCGTATATTGGCTTTGAGATAAATCCTGATTATGTAAGATTGGCAGAAAAAATGGTGGGCGATAAAAAATCGGTTGCGAAATTATTTTAGAGAGCTGTCTATTTCTTTTTTCTTTTGCTCGAAAGCATAGAGCGCGAAAACGACAAAACCATTTGGGAATCTTTTTAATTCTTTGTTTTCTTGAAATCTCTTATACGGGAGTTTATACTTGCCATCGTTTTTCTTTGGGTTTTCGAAATAATGACTGCTTGGGACTTCGTAATTAATATCAATAAACTGCCCTTCTATTTTATTTTTAACACCACCCTTACCACGCCTTACCTCACCGCTGAATGACTTCTTTTTAACTTGGTAATTCAAAATTATTCCTTTATATCTAACCTGAAAATCGACTCCTTGGTAATCAAGTTCGCCAGACATTGCAACTGTGCCTTCACCGAAAACTGACTCTGCCACATAGCCGGCATGTATTTGAGTAATAATACTTGCCCAAGTACGATAAATTCTTGCGGGAAGTCCGCGATAAAAACAATCCTTGCACATTGTTATTTTTTGTCTAAAAGATTCAATTTCCGTTTTTTGCAAACTCAAATACTCTTTATAAAAATCTTCAAAAGATAAAAATTTCTTTTGATCCCAATACACTTTGTAGAGCATGTTGATTGCCTGAACTTCTTTAGGCAAATCCATTTCTACAATCTTAATGGGCCTATACTTGTCGCGATAGGATTTAAGGTCAACTGATTGTAAAAAGCTGTCGAATTTTTGTACCAGCATAAATTATAAAAAATATGAGGACAACTTCTTGTATATCTTTACAAAAGAGAGGGCAAGCGACATTCTACACCCCCACCCTCTCCTCCACCTTCACCTCTTCAATAATCGCGCCTTTGCGGCCTTTCTTGACGTCAAAAACAAGCTCCCCATTTTTGAGCGTTACTGAAATAGAACCACCGCGCAAAATTCCTTTGGAAATCATCATGGAGGCAATAGGGTTGAGAAGTTTCGTTTGAATCAAACGTTTCAGTGGTCGCGCGCCATACTGTGGGTTGTACCCTTCCTTTGCCAAAAAGGTTCGTACTTCATCGGTAAGGTCTAAGGTAATTTCTTTAGCCACAAGACGTTCGCGCACCAGAGCAATTTGAAGGTCTACAATTTGGCGAATTGCTTCGGGACTTAAAATGTCAAAGACGATAATTTCATCCAAACGGTTAAGAAATTCCGGTCGGAAATTATCTTTAAGCGCATCCATCACCTTCCCTTTCACATCTTCGTATACCGCACGCGCACCCGGATTTGCCACAAAGCCCAGACTTTCCATTTTATCAATGTATTGCGCACCGATATTGGAGGTAAGAATGATAACCGTATTTTTGAAGTTGACCACGCGTCCCTTTGCATCGGTAAGTCGCCCATTATCTAAGATTTGAAGAAGCACGTTGAACACTTCGGGGTGAGCTTTCTCAATTTCATCAAAGAGAATCACCGAATACGGGCGGTGACGGACGGTCTCGGTAAAGGTTCCACCTTCGTCATAGCCAACATACCCAGGAGGAGCCCCGATAAGTTTTGAAATAGCATGCTTCTCCATAAATTCAGACATATCCACGCGAATGAGTGCTTTTTCATCATTGAACATGAATTCCGCAAGGGCTTTCGTGAGCTCTGTTTTTCCTACACCGGTAGGACCCAAAAACATAAACGAGCCGATGGGGCGATTGGGATCAGAAATTCCTGCGCGTGAACGCTTCACGGCGTCTGCAATCTTTGATACGGCATTCTCCTGACCAACAATTCTCTTCTTAAGCTCATCTTCCATGCGCACGAGTTTCGTGGCTTCCCCTTCAAGCATGCGCGTAACGGGGATACCCGTCCATCGTGAGACCACATCAGCAATATCATTCTCGGTGATATCTTCCTTAAGCATTCGTCGCGATCCCTGCAAACGCTTCAGACGTTTCATCTTTGCTTCCAATTCTTTTTCAAGCGCAGGAATGCGCCCATAGCGGATTTCTGCCGCGCGCGCGAGGTCGGCGCGTGCTACCGCGCCGTCTGACTCAAGACGGAGGGTTTCCAAATTCTTCTTTATGTCTTTCATCTCGGTCAGTGTCTCTTTCTCGTTTTTCCATTTGAGCTCAATCTCAGAAATTTCCTCTTTAAGATCTGCGACTTCCTTTTCAATCTTCTTCACGCGATCTTTCGCCTTCTTTGAAGTCGCGACTTCTTTCTTGAGCGCTTCGTGTTCTATTTCAAGGCGCGTGATTTTCTGGTGCGTGTTCTCCAATATCGGTGGCTTACTCTGCAAAGAAATCTTCAGCGATGAAGAGGCTTCATCAATCAAATCAACCGCTTTGTCGGGAAGAAACCGGTCGGTGATATAGCGAGAACTTAAATTAACCGCTGCAACGATTCCATCATCGGCAATATGCACACCGTGATAAAGCTCATACTTTTCTTTCAGGCCCCTAAGGATAGTAACCGCGTCTTCAATTGAAGGTTCTGAAACAAAGACCGGCTGGAAACGCCTCGTGAGGGCGGGGTCCTTTTCTATATGTTTTTGATATTCTTTAAGTGTGGTCGCACCAATAGCCCGCAATTCCCCGCGCGCCAGCGCGGGTTTGAGCATATTGGATGCGTCCATTGAGCCCTCGGCGGCACCCGCTCCTACAATGGTGTGTATTTCATCAATAAAGAGAACGAACTTCCCCTCCGCGCGCTCAATTTCCTTCATAATGTTCTTAAGTCGCTCTTCAAACTCGCCGCGGTATTTTGTTCCGGCAATCAAAAGCCCGAGGTCAAGTGAAACAAGCTCTTTGTCTTTTAGTGATTCAGGAACTTCGCCGCTTGAGATACGCTGAGCGAGACCCTCTACAATCGCAGTCTTGCCCACTCCTGCTTCTCCGATTAAAATCGGATTGTTCTTCGTTCTGCGTGAGAGAATTTGAATAATACGTGAAATCTCCTGATCGCGACCGATCACGGGGTCCAGTTTATTTTCTGTCGCAAGCTTGGTGAGACTGCGAGTGTATTTTGCCACTGAACGAAACCGCTTGGGCTGATTGACATCAGTTATTTTTGAGCTGCGAAGCTCTTCCAAAACGCGCAGTACCGCATTTTTATCCACCCGAAAACGGGTGAGCATCTCCCGAGCCTGTCCGGCAACGTCAAACATCGCGAGAAAGAGATGTTCAACGGAAATGAACTCATCTTTGAGACCTTGCGCGACTTTGGCTGAATATTCAATCGTCTGCGCGAGCTCAGGCGTCAAATAGACCTGGTACGAGGGGGTAAGCACCTGTGATGTTTCGGGGGCTTCAACTGCTTCAAGCAACGATTCAGTTAAAAGCGTCGTGTCCAATTCAAGTTTTTCTAAAATAGAAACCACAATGCTGTCCTCCTGCAGCACCAGCGCGACAAAAAGGTGTAGTGGGTTGACGTGATTTTGCCCACGTTCAATAGCCAGCTCATGAGCGCGCCGGATGGCTTCTTTTGCTTTAGTCGTGAAATTTTGAAATGGGGGCATAGATATATATTATACCGCTCTGACTATCCTGCTTAGTATACAATATTTTTCCCGACTCTTCCGTTATGGAGTTTGGGCCGCGGCTCCAGGCGCTTTAGGAGAAACGTAGCTCTGTAAAATAGCCGCTATGACATTACTGGGGAGCACGACGAAACGGTCATCACGAAGAATACGGAAACCTACGATTTCGGTTGAAAGATTCATAAACAGGCCTCCTGATACATTTTCCGGGGGGTGAATGCTCGTGATTATCTCAATGACTTTCTTGACGGATGCCACTTCAGTTGTCGTTGCCTGCTCGGACTTCGGTGCCTCGATCTTTAAATTAGATATGATACCGGTCTCCACTGCATTGCTCGTTTTTCCTCCCAAAAATACGAGGGCTTGTCCAAGTTTGAGCTGATCAGAATTTCCAAGCGTTGATGGTGTAAATGATGCGCTTACTTTATCGGGAAGACTTACTTTGTATAACACAATCGAACCTTCTGGGCTTGACGTAGCCGTCAGGGCATAGATTTTATCATCAGAAAAGTTTGCCATGTAATGACCTTCACTACTTACCATATTTTTATCAAGCGCGATAATACCATCTTTGGTCAACACCAAACCCAGTGCTAAAAATTCAGTCTGGCCATTACCAACATCCCTTAACACACGGACTAAACTTGGAGCATTTTTCTCTATAGCCGCAATAACCTGATCGTCTTCTTTAACGACCACTGTTTCCTTCGTCACCACTGACGTACTTTGGGAGGGGCTCTGCACGACACGCTCAATCGTGTGCTCCACCACTCGGTTGATTGTCTGCGTCACTGCAGGTGGGACTTGCTGCATGAGCGCGACAGTCACAATCCCCGTTGCAATAGAAGTCACAAAGCTTACCAGAAGCGTGACGAGAATGATTTGCTGTTTGGTTAGATCCTCCATCCCGTTAGAAATCAATTAGTTTATTAACGTCAATCCGTAATGATTTTTATATAGTACTGGCACTTTATTCATCCCGCAACGGTCGTCTCAGGACGACCTATTTCTAACGGGATCCATAGATAAGCCGTATTGTATCAAGAAAAATCAATTCGTCAACCCAGAGTGAATTTTAGCATTATGAAGTTACACTTCACGCACGAAGTGCAGTGCCAAAATCAATTACTGGGTCAATATTTTTTGCAGTCCAGAAATAGCATGGTCAATATCTTTCTTCGTGCTCGTGCGACCAAGCGTAAAGCGAAGTGATGATTTCTCTAAGCCATCAGCTCGGCCAAGAGATTTAACGACGTAGGATTCGCCCTTATCTTCAAGACACGCGCTCTTTGTAGAACAAGCGATGCCGAGGGCATCCAGTTGTATTACAGTAAATTCGGTATGAAGCCCTGGTAGTGAAAAATTAATATTATTCGGTAAACGCTCCGTCCGGCTCCCATTTATGAGGGCTGTTGGGATTTTTCTATCAAGTTCGCTGAAAAAATAATCTCGCAGACGTGTGATTCTTTCTGATTCTTTTTCATGCCGTTTCACGGCGAGTTCAAATGCCTTTGCAAACCCAACTGCAAGCGGCACATTTTCCGTACCGGGACGTATTCCTCTCTCCTGCCCTCCCCCGTACAGAAGCGCAGATACGAGAGTCCCACGTCTGACATAAAGTATTCCAATTCCCTTCGGACCGTACATTTTATGACCATCAAGCGTAATTAAATCGGCACCGAGACGATTTTGATTGACATTTAGATACAGCGATGCCTGACATGCGTCAGTGTGTAGGCGAATCGGCAGATCTTTTCGTGTTTGATTTATTTTTTTCAAAAGCGCGCTGATCCTACCAACGGGCTGAACGGTGCCAATTTCATTATTCGCTAGCATTATTGAAACCAGAACGGTTTGAGATGTGACAAGCTTTTCAAGTTCAGTCACAGAAATAATGCCCTCGCTTGAAACTGAAAGCCATGTGACTTTGACTCCTCGTTTAGATAAGTTTATTAAACATTCTCTTACCGATGAATGCTCTATCGCAGATGCGATGACGTGCATACCACCCAAAGCAACGCTTTTTTCTTCAAGCGCATGTATATACCCGAGGATTGCTAAATTATTTGCTTCGGTGCCACTAGCGGTAAAAATAATTTCAGTTGAGTGGGCCTGTAGCACTCGCGCGATTTTTGTACGCACTTCGGACAGCGCGCGCTCCGCGCGCGCACCCTCAGCATGCAACGAACTCGGATTTCCAAAATCACGCGACCAATACGGACGCATCTCGCGCTCTACGAGTGGGTCTAGCGGCGTGGTTGTCGCATAATCAAGATATATCCTCTTCTTTGACATAGTCACACTATAGGCCAAGAGATTAAGTGCCGCAAATTAAAAAGCCCTCGCTATATGCGGGGGCTTGAGATAGGAAAAATGCTCATAGCGCATTCCATGCTAGCTCCACTCTGTCAAATCTGACAGACGAAGAGCAGAATCCAGCCTGTCCCAGAATTTCTTTGAGACTAGATTCATCCTGATACGGAAACCAAACGTATCTATACGGTTCTGGACGGACAGCCTTCATCTTTTTCTCCTCCTCAGTTTCTTCTTTTATTGGAGGCGGTAAAGGAATGACGCCTGACTGGCCGAAGGACACGCCTCTTGCCTGAAGATAACACACCAATGTTTGGAGATTTCCAAGATCTTTTCCCTTTTCATCCGCATACAAAGTAACGGACCAATCATTCACTTCCGCATACATACAATTCCTTTCACAAAGAACTAGTTGTTCATCTTCTTTCGCATTTCGGTATCCCGAAACGAAAGCCAGCTCTCCGGTGGAGAGCTGGCTTGTACCTGAATTGTTTGAATTATTTAGACACAAGCAAGACCTCCACCTATATGTAGTTCATTAATAATGGCAATAATAATTTCGGCACGTCTGTAACTCATACAAAGTATCGTACCTCTAAATAATAAAAACGCAAGAACTGGTAAAAAACGAATCTCTGTTGTATAATCAAGTGTCTTACACGCCCCCAAAAATCACTACCGTGCCGCATACAAAGGAAAAAGGAATAAGAAAACGTCCCCCCGTCATTGTCATCATGGGGCATATTGACCATGGTAAATCAACACTTTTGGATTACATAAGAAAAAGCAACACAGTTGCTAAAGAGACCGGTGGCATCACCCAGCACATGGGTGCGTATCAAACCCTCTACACTGATAAGGCCGGTATCGTACATACGCTCACTTTTCTTGATACACCCGGGCACGGAGCATTTCGTACCATTCGTGAACGTGGAGCAAAAGCCGCCGACCTCGCGGTGCTCGTTATTTCCGGAGAAGACGGCGTCAAACCGCAAACACTGGAGGCTCTCACCTGCATCAGGGATGAAAGAATTCCTTTCGTCGTTGCTATCAATAAAATAGACCGACCTAATGTGGATGTAGAACGCATTAAAGGAAGTCTGGCTGAGCACGAAATTTATGTAGAAGGCTATGGCGGGGATGTCCCTGTGGTCGCCATTTCGGCACTTACCGGAGAAGGAGTACCCGAACTGTTGGAGATGCTGATGCTTATGGCAGAAATGCAAAACTTTACCGGCGATGCGACTAAAGCCGCAGAAGGTGTGGTCATTGAAGCGCATATGGACAACAAAAAAGGGACAACGGCGACACTCGTTATTAAAGATGGCACACTTTCCGTCGGCGATGTCGTTGTATCCGGCAATAGCTTCTCACCCGTTCGCTCCATTGAAGACTACACGGGCACACACATCAAAGAAGCTCCGTATGGAAGCCCCGTACGCATTGTGGGGTGGAATAAAGTGCCCGTAGTCGGTATGACCTTTGGCACGGTGGGTACAAAAAAAGAAGCTGAAGCCATCATAGCGCGAGAGCCAGCACGTAAAAAACGCGCGGATAATGTTGCAGGCGAGACAACCCCCGTCAATACCGTGATAGTGCCTGTTGTTATAAAAGCAGACACCGTTGGCTCATTGGACGCGGTCACACACGAGATTGAAAAAATAAAAATAGAAGGGGTGTTTATAAAAATTCTGCTTGCCAGTGTGGGAACCATCACTGAAAATGACGCACGAACAGCCTCATCAGGAACTAACGCGGTAATCGTAGGCTTCAACTCAAAAATAGACGCTTCGGCAAAAGCGCTAGCCGAGCGCCAGAAGATACCTGTCATGAATTTTGACATTATCTACCGGCTTGCCGAGTGGCTCGCCGAAGAGTGCGAGAAACGACGGCCCCGAGTAGAGACGGAGGAAGAAACGGGTCGCGCAAAAATCCTTAAAGTATTTAGCTCTGAGAAAGACCGCCATGTCATCGGTGGCCGCGTTGATTCCGGTTCCTTGCACAATGGAAACACGATAAAAATCATGCGGAGGGATATTGAAATAGCGCGAGGTAAAATCAAAAGCCTACAACAGCAAAAACTGAAAGTGGAAGAGGTCGGTAAAGACAAGGAATTTGGCGCGATGATTGAATCAAAAGTTGAACCCGCGCCCGGTGATCGACTGGAGGCATTCACGATAACTACTAAATAAATGAATACCGTTAGAAGTTTACAGAACACATATTTCGCGAAGCGCGAGCGGCGAATAGCCGCATCCCTCTTTCTGGCGCAGCGCTTCGCCCATCAAGGGACGCACCTATTCGGTGCACGCACTGCGCCTGTATTTATGAGCGTAAACTTCTAACGGGATGAAAGAGACACACAAACGTGAGCGGATTATCTCTCTGATCACTCGTCTCTCGGCAGAATACATTGCGCGAGATTCAAGCGGCTCACTGCTTTTGACTATCACCCATGTGGTGCTGTCAGAGGACCGTAAATATGCTACTATTTTTTTTACGGCCTTCCCTGAGACACGAGAGGGCGAAGCGCTTGCAATGCTTTCGCGCGAAACGTCTGCGGTAAGGCATTATATAGATGAGCGAGCGCGCATAGGACAGCTTCCTTTTTTACGTTTTGAGATTGATTATGGGGAAAAGAATCGACAACGTATAGAGGATCTGTCTCAGAAAAAATAATACTTCCTTGCAGTATTGAGCATTACCACCTATCATAGTATGGTGGGTATTAAGTTTTACGTTAACGAAAACTTCTTTAACACATGGACACCTCAAATGGGCTACGTACTGGGGTATTTGTATGCTGATGGGAGTCTGGAGGACGCCAGTTATTTACGAGGCAAATATATACGAGTGAGCAGTACTGACCGACAGACAATTGTAAAAATCAAGCGATGGCTAAAATCAAAACACACCATTGTAAAGCAAACACCTTGGCACGCAAAAGGCAAAGAAAGATTTTTACTTAGAATAGGCAACCAAAAACTCTACGAAAGTCTCCTTGAAAAGGGGTTATACCCGAACAAATCTTTAACTATTCGTTTACCTAAAGTGCCCCAACATTGTCTCGCCCATTTTGTTCGAGGATATTTTGACGGAGATGGCTGTGTCAACCTATATACAACTAGAGGGAAAAGGGGGCAACGTGTGATCAGAAAGTTAACTATTATTTTTACTTCTGGTAGTTTTGATTTCCTGCTTGGACTGTGCGATACTCTTCAGAGAAAACTGAAATTAAGACAACTGAAAATATACAAAGGGACTCGTGCATACCAGCTCCGCTATTATACAAGCGATAGCGTGAAACTATTTCAATTTATGTACGAGACGTATCCTACGCATACATATCTGCCAAGGAAACTAGTCACGTTCAAAAAATTCTTTAAACTGAGGCAACGGATCTAAAATGGCGTGGTGGCGAAGTTGGTTAACGCGACGGTCTGCAAAACCGTTACTCGCGGGTTCGATCCCCGCCCACGCCTTCAGGCTAGAGCTCCGTAAGGAAACCTCCGTATCCGTTGTCAAAATTGCCATAGCTTGAAACCGACACACAGAGCCCGTAATATAAAACAGAAAGTCAAAAAATGGGTCAGTGGCGGAATTGGTATACGCGCGACACTTAAAATGTCGTCCGCATTAAAAAGCGGGTGAGGGTTCGACCCCCTCCTGACCCACACCGAGGAATGTGACAATTTAATATCCGCCCATAGCTCAGTTGGTAGAGCAATCGCCTCTTAAGCGAAGGGTCGCAGGTTCGAATCCTGCTGGGCGGAATCGGAGCGAAGCGGAGATTCCGCCCAGAGCGAGCAACCTACGTTGCTCGCGTCAGGATTCGAAGCCCGACTGAGCATTTTT
>MHRQ01000026.1 GCA_001821015.1 Candidatus Taylorbacteria bacterium RIFCSPHIGHO2_02_FULL_46_13 | reverse complement strand
TTGAATTTGCTATACTCTATACTATGAGAAACTTTCTAGCACTTACCACAGTCTTTATTCTATTTTCGCTCTTTATCATACCTGCAAACACTTTTGCACAGGTGCGCTCGCTGTACGTGGGACTTTCGGGAGATGATGTAACAGCGCTTCAAAATAAACTCATCACCCGCGGGTATCTCGCATCCGGCTACAACGGCGGCTACTTCGGTGCGCTCACGCAAACTGCTGTACAAAAATTCCAATGCGACCAAAAGATTGCCTGCGACACAAGCACAAGCGGATACGGAGTCTACGGACCAAAATCTCAAGCAGCACTTGAACTGGTCACAAGCTTCCCCAAAAATCCAGCCTCGCTGTCCACCACACTCACCCCCGCTGCCACTGGAGCATTTGAAATCTCCGGCTGGATACCATACTGGCGCTCGGCGACCGGGACGCGCGATGTTCTCCCCCACCTCTCGCAATTGAAAAGCGTGATGCCGTTTGGCTACACCATGAAGTCCGATGGCACGCTCGTTGATACCGCACATCTGTCAGATGAACCGTGGACATCTTTCATAGCGGCGGCTAAGGCCGCGAAAGTTCGCGTCATCCCGACCGTGATGTGGGGCAATGGCGATTCCATACATCGAATCTTGAGCAACTCTGCCACACGCATAGCACTGGAAGATGAAATCGCCGCACTCGTCAAACAAAATGGCTTTGATGGCATTGATATTGATTTTGAAGCAAAAAAACACGAGACGATGAACTATTTCTCAACGTTTCTGAGGGGTCTCTACGCTCGCATGGGCAACAAGTGGGTATACTGCACCATTGAGGCACGCATGCCGCTTGAAGATCGCTACTCGCCTGGCGCGGTCATCCCACCGGATGCAACCGACTATGCCAACAATTTTATAGAGATGAATAAGTACTGCGACCGCGTTGAATTAATGGCCTACGACCAAGGAACTATCTCCGTGCGACTCAACAACGCGCGCTCGGCGCCATACGCGCCTGTCGCTGACCCCGGATGGGTTGAAAATATGGTGACGCTCGCGGCGCAGACTATTTCGCGCAACAAGCTCATTATCGGCATTCCCACCTATGGCTACGAGTATAAGGTTACACCGCTTTCAAATTCTGGCTTCCAATACAAAGTCCTCTGGCCATTCAATCCACGGTATGCGACTGAAATCGCCGAAAAGCTCGGTATCACCCCAATCCGCACAAGCGCGAACGAAATGGGATTCACCTATGATCCCGATTTGCTTGAACCGCCTCCAAAGGAGGATGAGGCCACATTGACACAAACGGCAATTGCTACCACGACAGTCGCACAAAACACAGGCTCACAGGTAACAACCGGAGGACCATTCAACTACATGACATGGAGCGACGCGCGTGCTATCGCCGATAAAGTAGCGCTCGCACACAGACTGGGTGTGCGTGGTGTCGCAATATTTAAATTTGACGGTGGAGAAGATGCGGGGATGTGGAGTGTCTTGAAATAGATGTCTAGAAAAAAATCATCGATATTCTAATCCTTATCGCGTTGCCTCTTTTGGCAGCATTTCTCACCGTAATTCTCCATGTAATCAAAGTTGTTTCTATACTTCTCTTTTTTGGCGTACTGGGAATACTTTGCTGATGATGGGAAGTTATAGGTTCAAAAAAATTTGTATGGAAAAGGGCCATCCTGACGGATGGCCCTAAAAAATTCAAATTCAAGAATCAAGAAAACAAAAGATTCAAGAATTCGAGGTGCAAGGATTACTGCGAAGTGAACCCTGAAGCCGACCCGAAGCCGCCAAGCGGACAGGCGACATAGTCCGCGTCGAACACGAGCTCGCCGCCGTAGAAGAAGAAGTCCGGCGCGCCGGAGAAGCCGCCATCGGCGCCTGGAGTGAATTCTGCCCCTGCCAAGTCCATGTCCAGTTCACTGGAACGAACAAATCGCTCAGGATGAGTGAGGGCGATTGAACCACCAGCGATTGGATCAAGACCGAACTCACTGCCTGTAAAACAGACACATGCTCGGCGGACACTGCGTCCGCGATGCTTCATCGCGAGCTGGCCGTCAATAATCCAGATGTCGCCTTTCTGTTCCGAAACGATCTTCTCGTAGGCCGCCGTGGTTTTAATGTGGCGACGGAAACAGTCTTTGGTCAGTTCGCCTTTGCGGTAATTGTGGAACGGCCGCTTGGTGGCCTCGATCTTCTCGAGAACGAGATTAGAACCGAGGCAAAACAGCTCCGCAGGGTCGGTAACGTTCGGGAAGAGCTTGGCGAGACCAGCGTCCGAGACGATGGCGAAACGGCCTTCACCCCCGTTGAGTGGCTTTGAGGCGATCGTCTTCGCATACGCGAGCGCATCATCAGGCGAAAGCCCGAAGATTTTCGCGAGCGTTTTAATTTGCTCCTCAATCGGCCGCGACCCTTTGTATTCCTCGGGGTAACGGTAATTGGAGCGGACTTCTTCGTCGGCGAATTGATTACCAACACGGTTTTCCGCGATGAAGTTGTCCACGAGTTCAGAAAGGCCGGGAGTGTCGTTGACACGCTGGGCTTCTTCCTCTGACAACTTCGCCTTGTTGAAGGCTGCCTCAACAATCGAGACAAATTTGAGACCTTTGGGGTCTCGGGTAGTTACGGTATTAGACGGAGCCAATGTATTCATCGGAGCCATCCTTTCTTTTTTTTGTGCCAGATTCGCTCCGGCAGGTTGCGGTTCGTTCTCTTTATGAGACGAGCTTTCTAGACCCGTAAAGGCCGAGAAAGCTCGTCTCATTCAGCAGAATGACCTACTGGGTCATTGCAGTAATTTGATTGTCAAAATTCTGGTGGAATCATACCATACTTATAAGTTATAAGTCAATACCTCTTTTTGTGGCTCTGCCCAAAGCTCTTTTGATATACTAACTATGAGTAAGGCTCGTGCACGGCAGTTCACGGATTGCCGTCGCCAAGCTCCTTCCCTTCAGGAAGGCAGCCAGAATTTCGCCGACTATGGTTTGCGGAAGCGTGTTGCATGAAGAGGAGATACTGCTTGCCCTCTACCTTGTGCAAGCCCTTAATGGGTGTTGCCGAATAAAATTCAGGAGTGAGAAGGCATCTTGTTTCCAGCAAAAACCGCTTTCAAACTTCGGTGATCGGACGGGCAGGGGCAAAATCCAGACGCCGATGGCGACTTCTCCAACGCGCCGAACTTCAACTTCAACGACGACAAGCTCAAGTTCGACACGAACTATGTCGACAATCCGAATGACAACTTCGGGTCGGCTTCAGGGTTCACTTCGAAGTCTCTCCTTAGTCTGAAAGGTGTCCGCCATGGCGGACACCTTTCAGTTCACCTCCCTGTCGAACGAATCCATCCGCCAAGCATTCGTCCTATCTCGTCAATGAGAGTTTGTAACGCGAGATATTTTTTCGCGTCAAGTGATCTGGTATCCTTCAGCAAGCGGATAAAAAAACGGAGTGCATTTAGCTTCACGCTTGCCTTCTCCAGAAGCGCTAGCTTGTGTGTAGACTTTGAGTAGCCCGCTTCAAGAAAGCACTCAAGGACATCAAGGATCACATTCTCGCTGCGTTCATAGACCGTGAAACGATCTTGCTTGGGAATTATCTTTCGGTATTCATGAAAGAGTTTGTAAAGATCGTAGGTTCTTTTCAAAATCGGAATATCTGTTTCATTCATAGCAATGAGAATTTATAGAAATATCTTTGATAACATAATTTCCCTCGAAAACTTGTTTTCCGCATGGGATGAATTCAAGAAAGGCAAGTGGGCTCGCCCGGATGTGGAAGTATTTGAGCGGGATCTTGAGCCAAACCTCTTTACGCTTCACCGCGAGTTGAGAAACGGAACCTATCGGCATGGACCGTATACGGGCTTCTTTATTACTGATCCGAAGCGCAGGCACGTTCATAAAGCGACGGTACGTGACCGGGTTCTCCATCACGCGGTATTCAGTGTTTTGAATCCAATCTTCGAGCCGACCTTTATCCAAAATTCTTTTTCCTGCAGGATTGGAAAAGGAAACCACAAAGGAGTGGATGTTGTCAGTTCGATGCTTAGAAAAGAAAGCGGAAATGACAGAGTGGCGTGCTACGTACTGAAGTGCGATATATGGAAATTCTTTGACAGTATAGACCACGAAGTCCTTATCTCTATACTCTCTAAAAGAATCCAAGACGAAAAAACCCTCCAACTGCTCAAAGAACTCATTAAAAGCTACGAGATGGGTGCGGAATGCGAGAGAGAGTAAACGGCGCTTCGCGCCGTCAAGGCATACCTATAGGGAACCTTACGTCGCAGCTTTTTGCGAACGTCTATATGAATGAATTTGACCAGTTCATTAAACATGTTCTTAAAGTAAAATTATATGCGAGATATACAGATGATTTTATAATAATTTCGCAAAATCCTGTGTATTTGGTGGGACTACTGAAACCTATTCAGGATTTTCTTAAAAATACTCTGCATTTGAACTTGCATCCAGGAAAAGTCACTATCAGAAAATATTCCCACGGGATTGATTTCTTGGGATACGTCATTCTACCGCACCATCGGCTTATCCGAAAGCGGACATGGAAAAGAATACTCCGAAAATTCCAAGCGAAAGTCAGAGATTGTAAACAAGGTGGTATCTCAAAAGAAAGCTTGAATCAATCATTGCAATCGTATTTGGGCATCTTGTCGCACGCCAACGCGCATGAGCTAGAAGAATTTCTGAAAAATAAACAACTGTTCTGAAAGATGACTTAATTCTATAAATATTTACCAACGAAAAACCACCGAGTAATCGGTGGCTTTTCGTTCTGGATACGGCACTCAGCCGGTATGCGATTTAGGGATGGGAGTTTGCCTATGCGTCCTAGTCACCTGACTTAGCATAAGCCTACTGCGGGGCTTGGAATCGAACCAAAATTTTCGCTTTCAGAGAGCGACGTGCTACCTTTACACCACCCCGCAACATTTTTTATCAATATACTCTAAACTTCAACATCTTGAGAGCTGTAAGCACTTCATCTTTTCTAGAAATCTGAATTGCATAGTTACTCTCACTCTGGTGCGGATGGAAGCCGAGTTGCTGCATCAAGCTAAAAACATTCTTCAACAAAGATCTATTTCTATTGCTAAAGAATAGCTTATACGTTGATGTCGGTAAGTGAACACTATGTGACCCCTCAGCCTCATATAATCCGCGTAGGTATCTTACTATGTAACCTCTATTTCCCAAAATCCATTTAGGAACTTCTATTATTTTATTCCGCCGTGGGCTTAAGGGCACTCCTAGTCTAGAAGAGATATGATTTTGATAAATTCGGATGCGAATACAATTTTTACCCGAATGTATCGTCGTTGTCGGTTTTTTACCAAAAATCTCTTCAACTAAAAGGCTGTATCGTTTAACAAAACCTGGGTTATTAGAATTTGAAAAAATTGATAGTTCTTCTGCCCGAGGAAACTTCCAGATATGCCCGTCGCCCAAGACGACACCGATTAATTCCGCCAAATCACCACTTTTGATTAAATTGTTATACGAAGGGAATTTCCCATCGCGTCTCATCCTATCTCGCCATGCAGCAAAATTATCAATCTTCTTTCTTTTCATCGTATCCGAAATCTTTCGGACCGATGGATTCGTTTCCTTAGTCAATCCCTTATTCCAACCTGTATGCATGGAGAAATTCTATCACAAATGAAAGATTTTTCCTACCATTAGATGTCTGTGCCGTTGGTGTTTATTCAACTCTGGCGTTGATTGCCAAACGAACGAGGCGAAGGTCGTCGTATGAATACTTTCCGTTGAGTTTCTCATATGCGGGCGAGAGTTTATCAGAACCAAGCTCTTTAAAAACCTTGGAAACTTCTGGTATTGCTTTGCGAATGCTTGCAGGAACAATCCGAGCCAACTCTGTACCTGTTATTTTGCCACGCATAACTAATTCTTCCAAATGCGAAAGTATCGTACCTTTCGTAAGCGCGCGAGCTTTTGCAATTGCATCAATATCACTTCCAGAAACAAACTGCGCAAGTGTTTCGTCGTAGGTGGTTTTGCCGCGCGCCTTGCGCGCGGCACCTTTTCTCTTTTTCTTCCCTCCACCGATTTTTCCCCCACAGACAGTAATAAAGTTTAGCTCTATCTTCAACCGCTCATCCGGCGAGATTTTTCCGAATACTTCTTCTGCTCCCTCTGAAGATTCTCTGAATGTCCCATCCACTTTGATAATTTCCGGATGCACTTGTAGAGAACGCTCATTAAACCCTGTAAGGTATAGCCCCGCAAACGCGCGGACACGTGAAATTGCGACATACCCTTGTCCGTACTCAAATGCTTGAGACAAATCCACAATTGCCGAATCAAGCGTCGCTCCCTGGCTCTTATGCACCGTCATTGCCCACGCGAGCCGCAGTGGAAACTGCACAACCCGCGCAAGCGTCCGAGAGCCATCCATAATCGTCCATTCCATTGGCTCCACTGCAATCAAATTGCCAGACTTTGTGCGCACGAGAGGCCCCCCGCTCTCGCTAAACTTCTCCACTTCGCCCATCGTCCCATTTACAAACCCTTCTTCAAAATTATTTTTAGTGAACATCACTCGCGCACCGATTTTAAGACGCAACAGCTCGGGAGATAAACACCCACGTTTGAGCTGTGAGACCAACGCCTCGCCCCCATGAGATTCCATTGCGAACTTTTTTTCATCTCCGGCTAACGCAGAAAGCCTATCGTCGTTGACCTTATCTACATTGACGTTGTGGGAATATAAACGTGTATGCTCCTGTGTGGCTCCGGCCTCTGTGTTTCTGGATGAAAGGGTGGCACGCACTTCCGGCGTTATTAATCCATTACGGATTGAGGTAAGCACTGAAAGAAATAGTGTATCCTCCTGACGATGTTGTTCTGAAAGATAACAGATGAGTGGGTTTGCCCCCTGCCAAGCCTGTGAAAGAAAAGCAAATTGCGGTTTCTCTTCGCCAAAACGCGCGACGGGCGGGAGTTGAAAAAAATCTCCGACAAACACGACTTGCATGCCTCCCCAGGGAACATCGCGACGTTTAAGCGTCCGGCAGACCGCTTCTACACTATCTAGGGTTCGCCCATCAAGCATTGAAATTTCGTCAATGATCAACACATGCGTCCGATTGATGCGCGACACAAGCCTCTCCCGAGATGAAAGTTCATCCAAATCCTGTTCGGACAGCGTCTTTCGTATACCAATTCCACTCCACGAGTGAATGGTCATACCGCCAATATGTGTTGCCGCGATACCCGTGGACGCGGTAATCGCGGGCTCTATACCGCACGTGCGCAGATACTCTACATAGCGATTGATCGTGTGAGTCTTACCGCTCCCCGGCTCACCGGTTAAAAATACATTGGCTCCGGTATTCAATATAGAAAACGCCTGCTCTTGGGTCATACGCGGTAGTATATCCTCTGTTCTCGCCGCACGCTATGGAAATACCACCACGGCCGTGGCGGTATTTCCATTCCTCGTAATTCCAATAGAGACAAGACCTTAGGTGACATGCAAACCAAATTCTTTCCGCAACCAGCCGTCTCCTTCTACCTCATCAGCCACTAGATACAAAACATCCTTTCCTATTTTAAAATCTGCCTTCAAAAGTACAAGAAAATCGTCGCATGGATACGGATACACCCAGACACTCTGTTGTAATCGAACAAATCCGATAGATACAAGCGTGGCCCGCACACGATCGCGAATACCCCTCCGAGATTCAGAAATATCAAAAATAATCAAACGCCATTTACCGTCCCATCTTTTCGGCCGTTGCAGTGTATTGGTATGTTGCAGTATCTGTCGTAATGCAAATTCGCCCTTGCTGGTAAGCGACACAAACCCGTCCTTAGATTCAAGGTGCCCCGAATCAATCAGTCTTTTACGAGCTTTCAAAATAGTATTGGTGTGAACTTTCTTCTTCCCATAACCAAACAACTTGCCAAACATCTGCACAGCATTGGGTGCAACTAAAGCAAAAGCCAGTACTCCTACTGACCCGACAGCTTCCAAAATCGCTCTTTGCGTTTTTGTGCGGCGAACGTTCTTTGCAACCGAATCTTCAATTTTACCCATGGATACAAAAAATCATTTAATCAGACCAAAAAGGTCCAGTGGAAATAGTAACACGGCCGTGTTACTATTTCCACTACCTTGTTAACCACAGTGTAGGACAACTTCAATCCAACTGAATAATGTAGAAGCCGTATCTTTCCAACAATTCTTTTTGTTGGCCAAATTCTTTTTCCAACTCTTCAATGGTAAATTTTTTGATATACCCAACTTTTTTGATGAGACTGCGGCCTGTGTGTTTTTTCGTCGCAGGGTCCCACTCTTCTAGCACTAACATATCCCCTTCTTTGATATCAAAATCCGCGATGCGAAATTCAAATTTCTTGCGCCCCTTCGCGACAAGATCAAAATAACTCGGGTGAATCTTTTTCTTTATAATTGCCATGCAAATATCCTACGCCTATTAGACCTTCCTATCAACTCTTGCCGCCAATAAACGAAGCCCGTCCACGATGGTGCGCGCGTCATCCAACCCATTATGCCCGGCCTTGGTCTTTTTTACACCAAATGCTTCTACAATAGTTGAACTCATATACTTATTTGTTTTAATACCGTGTGCACTAAAAAGTTCACGGACATCCTTAAATCTCTGCAGGGGAAAAGAAAATGGGGTACCGATCAATTTACAATTGTCACCAATAAGATGCCCGTCAAAGCCCCAGCAGTAGAGGGTGTCTGTGCTACTCCATGTATAAAATTTCTTGACCGCTTCTGCCAAACTCATTCCGCGGATATCCACAGCTTCCTGCGTGATGCCCATCAGATTCGTAAAGTATTCGGAAAGTTTTGGATTTTTGACGGGCTTTACCAAAAGTTGGAGCGAGTCAAGTTCTTTGAATTCCGGCGTCTCGGTTTCCACACGTACTGCACCCATTTCCACAATTTCTTTGTATTCATTTGGGCCACTCCAGCCACGTTCCTGCGCTCCCTCCCAACTGGTATATTCAGTATCAAACACAATGATCGTAGAGGGGAGGCCAAGCATTGAATTTATTTCTTGCCTCTGCTCTTCTTTGCAGTTGCCGCTTTGATGGACTCCGTAAACAAGGGGTGCGGTTTACCCGCCTGAACTTTTTTAAAATCAGTACTCATTATTAATTTCATTTCTTATTCTTCTTTCTACCCACAGCGGCTTTCATGAATTCAGTGAAAAGTTCGTGCGGGTGAAGCGGGCGCGCTTTAAATTCCGGATGAAACTGTGTTCCCACGAAAAACGGATGCACTTTTCTCGGTAACTCGGCGATTTCCATAAGCACTCCATTGGGTGATGTTCCAGAAAACACAAGCCCCGCTTTTTCAATTCTTTCTACATATTCTGGATTGACCTCATAGCGATGACGGTGGCGCTCGGAAATTGTCTCTACCCCATACGCACGCCGCGCGATAGTTCCGTCTTTGAGAAGCGCTGGGTACGCACCGAGACGCATCGTTCCCCCATAGTCTTTCTCCTCTAGCTTCTTTTTTTGCTCAGGCATGATATCTATGACGGGATTGGCTGTCTTTTCATCAATTTCGGTTGTGTTTGCATCCTTTAATCCCAATACATTTCGGGCATATTCCACCACCGCCAATTGCATCCCATAACAGAGCCCGAAATAAGGGATCTTTTTCTCACGCGCATAGTGAATAACTTTAAGTTTTCCTTCTATTCCCGACTCGCCAAACCCGCCAGGAACAATGACGCCGTCATATCCTGCAAGTGTTGAAACGTTTTTCTCACCGTTTTCAAAATCTTTGGCATTAAGCCAGTGCAAAATAGGCTTAACCCCCACCTTGTACGCTGAATATTTAATTGCTTCAATCACGGAAATGTAGGCATCAGAGAGCACGAAGTCTCCGGTATCAAAATATTTACCCACCACCGCGATGTTCACCTCGCCAGAGAGATTTTTGGTGCGCGTGACGAACTTGCGCCAGGGCGCGAGTGTGTCGCGCCGAACACGCGAACGCAAGGAAAGGGTTTCTAATATCCAATCGCTGATTTTATCGCGTTCAAAATTAAGCACCACGTCGTAAATGCTTTCCACATCGGGAGCCGAGATGATATTCTCAGCAGGAACATTGCACCAGATTGCGAGTTTTTCCTTTCGTTTCGCATCAAGCGCTACGGCACTGCGAGCAATAAGAATATGTGGTTGAATGCCATACGAGTTGAGCTGATGAACTGCCGTTTGCGTCGGCTTTGTCTTCATCTCTCCGAGTTTGTGCGGGATCGGCAAATAACTTACCAAAATAAAAATAACGTCTTGGGGGAATTTGAGCCAAAGCCTGCGCGCCGCCTCCAAAAACATGATATTTTGGTAGTCGCCCACGGTCCCCCCGATTTCAATGAGCGAAATATCAGAGCCATGTAGGTCGGCGGCGCGCTGAATTCGTTTTATGATTTCGTTTGGAATGTGCGGCAATGCTTCCACACATTTGCCCGCGTAGCCAAGCGCACGTTCACGCTCAATCACGGTCCGATAGACTAGACCGCTAGTAATATAATCTTCCGTTTTTAAATCAATTCCCAAAAACCGCTCATAGTTGCCCATATCCTGATCTGTCTCAAGCCCGGAATCCAAGACGAATACCTCACCGTGCTCGGTCGGATTCATAGTCCCGGCGTCTACATTTAAATAAGGGTCAACCTTGATGGGGTTGACCGAGAAACCTTTG
The DNA here is from genome assembly GCA_001821015.1 of Candidatus Taylorbacteria bacterium RIFCSPHIGHO2_02_FULL_46_13. Taxonomy (GTDB): domain Bacteria; phylum Patescibacteriota; class Minisyncoccia; order Phycocordibacterales; family DSPV01; genus 2-02-FULL-46-13. The sequence goes on along the minus strand of MHRQ01000026.1, from coordinate 9,070 downwards.
GCGTGAAGTATTTTGGCGATGGCAGAGGCGGCGATTCCCTTGCCCACTCCGGACATAACACCGCCAATCACGAAAATATATTTATGATTTTTCTTCTTCATCCCGTTAAAAATCAATCAGTTGGTAAAAAACACTACATATAACAGCCCCCCACAACAAGTTAATTCCGACGCACTCCCCCGACCAACTACGATCGTCTCTGGACGACCTATTTCTAACGGGATTCATCCCCGGTTACCTGGCATACTACTAGTGTATCAAAAGAAAGGTCTCTGACCACACTTGACGAGGGTGGTTTTACGCGTGCTAACAGGTGGGGGAATCTCTGATTAACGCAGATAGCGACGTACCGCCAAATAGCTTGAGAGACCCCCCAAGACAAACCCGCATGCAAGAATAATGAGCGATATCTGTGCGAAATTAGCGAGATAGTACTGAAAGAGACGCAAATCCCCCACCTGCCCCGAGGTCAAAAAAATCGGGAGAGGATAAAACAAAGGCCCGAACCAATAGGTAACGGGATAAAACACAACCATAGCGATGATTGCCGAAACCAGACCATAAATAATCCCCGCCACAATGAACGGCCCTCGAATATACATGTTGCTTGCTCCCACCAGGCGCATAACCGAAATTTCTTCGCGGGTGACGTAAATAGCAAGACGAATGGTATTAAACGCAACGGCAAGCGAGGCAAGTATGAGAACGAGGGTGCGCGCAAAACTTGATTTGCGCGAAGAATTTATGATTTCGTTGAGCTTATCTATCGCCACTTTATTCTGGAAATAATTAACCTTATCAACAAGCGGCGTACCCCCTTTAGAAAGAACCGGATTTTGTTTCAGATAATTGGCAACTCCTTCATATTGGGAAGGTTCGTTGGTCTTGATGTTGAGTACCGCACCGAGGGGATTGTCACTGACTTCATCAAGAGCTTGCAGAATCAGCTGGTCGTCCTGATGTTTCGTTTTAAACTGCGCAAGCGCGTCTGCGCTGGATATATATTCCACCGAAGCAACCTCCGGGAACGACTGGAGCGTCTTTTGAAGCGCAAGAATGTCTTCCTCGGGTGCATTGTTTACAAAATATACATTAATATCAACTTTGTCGGTGAGTTCTTTAAGTGAAGACTGAAGAAGCGCGTTATTAAAAACCAGTGAACCAACCACAAAGAGCGTGATAGTCATCACGAGAATTGAAGCAACAGAGACAAACCCGTTTCGCCAAAAACTCATCAGCCCTGTCCGTAGCACTCGTTTGATATTAATCCAGAACATGATTAGTTTTTAAGGAGTAAAGCGACTATAAAAACTTTCACCCCCTCACTCGAAACACCTAAGGGTTTTCTACTGCGAATATTAAGTTTAGCAGCATTATTCATATTTGTCTCTAAAAAATTGTTTTCATTTCGAGTGAGGGTGTCCTTAACATTATACTCGTTCCACTCGTTAATGTTATAGGACATAGTGCCCATGCTTGTCGTCCCTGATTAAATGCCCGGCGTCAAGGGTTATGACTCGCTTTTTCAAAAATTCAACGATTCCCTTGTTGTGCGTGGTAAGAATGACCGTCGTTCCTAAATCATTTATTTTCTTAAAAATCTGAACAATTTCAAACGTGGTTATCGGATCCAAATTACCGGTTGGTTCATCCGCAATGAGCACATCGGGCTGATTGACGATGGCACGGGCGATTGCCACTCGTTGTTTCTCGCCACTTGAAAGTTCATGGGGAAAGTTCCAGAGCTTATCCCCTAGGTCTACCAACTCAAGCACATGCGGCACATCAGATTCTATCTGCTCGTCCGTGTGTCCAGCAACTTCCATGGCAAAGGCAACGTTTTCATAGGCGGTTTTTTGGGGTAAAAGCCTGAAATCCTGGAATACCGTGCCGATACGGCGCCGATAATCGTTCATAAAACGAGGCTTGAACGTATGAATATTAACGGATTCAAAAAATACCGAACCGGATGTCGGTGTTTCCTCTGCAAGAAGCATCTTAAGGATAGTTGTTTTACCGGCACCCGAGTGCCCCACGATAGAGATAAACTCTTTTGGCTCTATGGTAAACGTTACGTCTTTAAGCGCCGTTGATTCTTCAGAATAAATTTTAGATACTTTGTCAAAATATATCACAAGGGTATAGGGTTTAGGATAGAGGGTATAGGTACGGAAAAATAAAAATTTCAATCATTGGCTTAATTGTAGGCTATCCGAGAACAAAAATCTACCCCATTAGAGACTCTTCTCCGCCACAACTCAAAAAGATATAGAGTGGACTCCGCTCGCGCTAAAGCGCTCGCTCCGCTTCTATAAAGTCATCTAAATTACCCTCAAGCACGCTGTCTACATTAGCAGTTTCAACTTCGGTACGATGATCTTTGACCATTTTGTAGGGATGCAGGACATACGAACGTATTTGGTTACCCCATTCCACGCTCGTGGTTTTTGAAATATACATACCTTTTTCTTTTGCAATCCGTTCCTCCTCGCGCAGTTTATAGAGCTTCCCGGAAAGAATAGAGATAGCCTTCTCTTTATTTTGCGCCTGCGAGCGTTCTGACTCTACGTGTACAGCCAATTTGGTCGGCATGTGCACAATGCGAACCGCAGTCTCACGTTTATTGACATTTTGCCCTCCGGGGCCGGAAGACCGAGCAAACGTTACCTCAAGCTCGTCTTCGGGAATAGCTAGTTCGGTAGTCTTTTCAAACTTCGGGATAACTTCAACCATGGAAAACGACGTGTGCCGAAGTTTCTTCGCGTTAAATGGAGAAATACGCACGAGCCGATGCACCCCTGATTCATTCTTGAGTGTTCCGTAGACGTTCTTGCCATTGATTTCAATAGTAATATTGCGATACCCACCATGATTGTTCTGATTTTCATGCAACACCTTTACACTCCAGCCGCGCTTGTCAAAAAACTTCTGGTACATGCGCAACAGTATCGCCGAAAAATCTTCCGCATCATCGCCTCCGGCGCCTGAAAAAATAGTGATAACCGCATCGCCACGATCGTATGTGCCACCGCCCTCGGCAAGAGTTTTAAGCTCCTGATGTTCTTTGATAAGTTCTTGAGCACGGGTTTTATCAGTCCAAAAATCAGCGCTTTGCATAAGCGCTTCTATCTCCGAAATCCGCTTTGTCCGCCTTTCCTTTTCATCCATGGACCTAGTATAGCAAAAAGTACAGTGGTAAATCCTGTAAACATCACAATCTTACAACAAAAAAACGGCTACCTTACATTGCATAAGGCAGCCGTCAGTGGTTCACAAAAGCGAACCTTGTAACCCAGTAGGAGGAGAATTCCCCCAATGCATAACCAAATTAACTCTAGCATGTGCTAAAAAGTACGTCAAACCTGCCTTTATTCCGGAGCGTCTTTTTCTACAAAACTGGAGCCGCCTCCCAGGATCGAACTGGGGACACCCGCTTTACGAAAGCGGTACTCTACCAACTGAGTTAAGGCGGCAAAATTTTAAAGGGCAAGCTGAGCTACTCCGGCTCTAACGGGACCAACTTCCCGACTCTTCGGTCGGGATCCTCAATTTTCCACCTGCTCTAAGAGTCGCAGGCAAAATTGGGAGCTAAGGTGGTGTTTCTCCCAACCAACTCGCGCATTCTAGCGCATTTTACAAGTGATGACAAAGAAAAACACACCCTAGGTAACCGAATTTCCTTTTTCAGAAGAAGCATCCATCCCCTTCTGCATATCTAAGCGATACTTATGTTGCACATACACAAATAATCCTTCAGCGAGGAGAAACGCGTCAAGGTATTCCCAAATTTCTTTTTTGTGCGAATCAACAGACAAAAATGGATTTGGTTCAAACATATTTTTCCCGAATGGAATCGCGAGGTACAGGTAATGGCCTTTGAAGCTTACGCGGACGGGTTTTTTGTGCACTTTCCACCACACGTACAGTACTTCCATAAACCGCGGATCAAGAATCTCCCGCGCTTCGGTCTCGTCGCTCGTCTGCACTTCAAGAAGTTTCTCAAAATCATTCCACTCCAGTTTGGCAGTCTTGAGCATACTTGAAAACAACAACCGAGTACCAGTGCTCCCCATAGGGATCCCGAGCGAACCCTCGTTCTCGGCGCGGATATAGGTTTCTCCGAGAAACGATTTTGATACATCCAAATCAAATACCAGTCCTTTGAATACCGTTTGACGGTGCTTCCCGGACCCTCTCACTACATTAATTTCGGCCATGTGTGAAGGCAGATCGTTCGGCACAAAAACTTCATCAACATGAAAAGTGGTGATACGAGAGTTGTACAATCCAGAAGAATCAAACAGCGCTCTAATGGGTTCTTTTTGCGCTTTCTGAATGAACAACTGACCGTAGTAGGACATATCCGGCATCCACCCGTATCTGGTCCGTTTTGTAAGAGCAGAGATAACCTTTTCTTTGTACAACTTGCGATACCCCGCCGGATGCATTGCAAAATACGTCGCATAACCTGCCACCGCGCTTACTGCAATCGGAATCCCCACATCAATTTTGCCAAACAATCAGATAAACAAAATGGTGATTGCCACGGCAACACCTATCCCCCAAATGATAGAGTGCTTTTGCTTGATACGCATACCTTCAAGGCTTTGTAGCTCGTCCTTAAGTTCGTGTTCCCAAAGTTGTTCAAACTCTTGCTGTGTCATGGTGTAAATAAAACTAAGCGGAGCGTTTCAAATCGGCATGGAACCACCAAATGCCAGAGAATGCGAGGAGAGCCGAGACGATGCCCACGCCGATAAAGGCAAGCGTGTTGCCAGAAACCAGTGCCTCTCCGAACAAAACGAGCAAAGCGGCGCCGACCGCATGTACGCCAATGTGCACAAGAAGAAAAAACGGGAATGAAACGGCGGTGAGCCCCGCGGCGTACGCAAAAATTTCGGGAAATCCTGCAAAAAATAATTTCGCTTTAATAAACGTCTTGCGTTCACCCATCTTCTCCATCAGGCGTTCCACCATCGGAACCTGCCCCGACGACATGAAAAAACGTAATATGGAGCGGCCAAAATATCGGCTCAGATAAAACGCTATTGACGAGCCAAGGATATCACCGATCAGTGTAATTCCTAATCCCTGCCAAAACCCGAACAGTGCGCCCGCAATCGGATACAGCGGTGTACCACCAAGCGGAACCACAACGAGCGTTGTTGCTTTCAGTAGAATAATGATAAGCGGTGCATACACACCTGCGTGCGCTACCGACGCACGCACGTCATCAATACCTACTTCAACCGTAACCCAATATGCAACACCGATGGCGATTGCAATAAATAAAAGGTTCTTGGCTGCATCGCGCCAAGAAGGTTTCTGTCCCCCTAAAAAATTAATTTCCTCGGACATGAGCCGTTGGCCAGAATTGAACTGGCGACCTACTCCTTCGCATATACCTCTTTTTTCTAAAACACTTTATAAGAGGGCTAGACTGTATCTTTCTGCACGAGGCAGACCCTTGTCAGTCGTTCGAGCGCCAGCAATGACTGACGCTACGGTCTTGACCTTGTGTAGGTCTTTAACCGTTATTCGGGATTCAATGCATCGTCGCCAACGCAAGGGGCAAGGACAGCGTCCTACCATGGAGTTGCTCTACCAACTGAGCTACAACGGCTTATACTTGTAATAGAACGAACTTAGAATAACTTATTTTCTATAGTCTTTCAATTGACCGTGCAAATTCAACAAGGTGAGTGCCCACCAAAACTGCGTCAGCTCCCTCTTCAACATCATCAACGGTTTTAATATTGCTTGCCTGACATAACCAGCCGCCAAAAATCTTTCGCGCCTGCGCAAATGTCTCACGCTTGAGACCTCCTGTAGCGATATCTCTACTATTCCAGACAACACGTAAATCTACAGGGATTCGTTTTAATTCATCTAAGGTTAGCGGCTCAATAAAACATTTCGCTGGATTAACACGAGGAATTCTGCCAACAACCAACACCCAATCTGCCCCACTTTCAAAAGCTTTCTCAACGAGGGCATCATCTGCATGAATGCCTTTTGCAAGAATGGGCTTATCCGTCAAACTTTTAGCTTTTTTAATTAAATCAAAAGACCCACCCCAGCGCGCGTCCGTATGAATAGAAATAATATCCCCTATCTCGTTTGCGACACGAAAAAGATCGTCCCAACTTTTGTCCGAAGAAAAACCAAACGGCGATTTGGTTTTCACTTCTGCAATAATTTGAGTCCGCTTCTGCATAGAAAATAGTATAGCAGACCGCCATATTGAAATAAGCCCACCCCGTCGGAGACGGAGGTATAAAAAGGCTCCAAGGTGTGTGATCTTGGAGCCTCGAACTAAGTGATTGCGCAACTGCGACCATTCATCTGACAAAACCATACACACGGACCCTGGCTTGCCAAATTTAAGGAATTCTAGCTTCAGCGAGAATTCAAGCACCTTGTTCTCAAACCATACCATCATACATTACTTAATAATAATGTCAACATGCTAGTTGACAAAATACATCTATATGATATAGTGATATCTGTTGGTTCCACCTCTTTCCGGCAGAAAGGCTGGAAAATGAATAAACTAGTACTGTTCATTGCAGCAATGATCACCGCGATGGAAGCGAGAGCTGTCGCACCGTCACCTAAGAGTCGGCTGATTGCCGCACTCATTGAGGTAGAATCACGTGGCAATGACTACGCAATTGGTGATCGTCATATGACTGACCGGGCCTACGGACCACTACAGATCCGAAAGCCCTGCGTTGATAATGTAAATCGACGCTTCGGAACCCGCGTGAGAGTTGAAGATCTCATCGGGAACCGCTCCCAGTCGGTCTGGATCTGTCAAAAATACCTTGAAATGTATGCAACACGATCACGACTTGGGAGAGAGCCCAGCGAAGAAGACCTGGCTCGCGTATGGAATGGCGGACCGCAGGGATACAAGAAGTTAAGCACACTCCCCTATTGGTCCAAAGTGAAAAAAGCTCTGGCGCAGATCAAAAATTGATGCCCGCCAACATAGTATCGCCACACCACGCTTGCGGTGTGGCGATTTTACATATCTAGAAATGAACACTGCGTGAATGTTGTAAAAACTTGACGCATACTTACTTTGCTATCCTAACACCTTAAAAGGGCGCGACTTCGTAACTTCCTTGCACGAGAGGCGTCTTAAATCTTACGCCCCAAAGGGCGTTTTACTCATCTAATGCAATACACAACATATGAAAATGGACATACTAAAAAGGTTCCGTAACCCAGGCGTAATCTGGGGAGGAGGAGCGGCAATTCTGGCACTAAGCGGAATTGTTTTTGCTGTATTCGCCCAAGCAGCATCTGGGACAGTCATCACAACAAGCATGCATAACACGAGTCATAATGTCATCAGTTCAGCCAATCTAGGCACACCGGTACATGCAAAGGTAACCGTTGCCACTTCAACGAATGCCGATCCACTCCCCGCTGGAACGGTAGACTTTAATGTTTACAGCAACACGACGTGTACGGGAACAGCGTTCGTTCAGTCATCGGTAGCGCTGGTCAGTGGCTCTGCAGAATCAAATGCGACAACCACCACTAGTGGTGGGCTCTCGTATAAGGCGCACTACAACGGACAGACCGACGTCTATCCACCGTCAGATGGTAACTGTACTCCAGTAAGCGTAACAGCGCCGAATACTGTTCTTAACACCACGCTCTCAACAACATCAGTGCTAGCTGGATCTTCGGTGCATGACAGCGCCACACTGACAAATGCAACAGCTAATGCAACCGGCACTGTCGCCTACACGGTCTTTAGTAACACTGGCTGTACACTTGGCGCACAAAATGCAGGTGTTAAGACCGTTACGAACGCAAGTATTCCAAACTCCGACACTATTCAATTCAACACGCCTGGGCTTTTCTACTGGCAAGCGGTGTACTCAGGCGATCAGAATAACGCCGTAGCAACTAGCTCTTGTCAGAGTGAAGTACTCGCGGTGTTAGCGACCACGACCCCTCCCATCCCACCAGGACACCTTATTGTTGACAAGGTAACTAATCCTTCAGGGAATATGAAAAGTTTCCACTTCAATGCAGTGGGAAGCGGTTACGCAAGTTTTGATCTGACTGACCAGTCCACACCTAACAACCAAGCACTCGTGCCAGGGGTTTACAGGGTTTCAGAAACTGCAAGTGCTGGCTGGAAACTTACTTCCGCAACCTGCGTGCTCAACAATGCCGCTACCACTTCCTACACACCGGGTGCAAATCTAACGCTAAGCTCCGGCGATACCATCACATGTACCTTTACCAATACTAAACAAGCAACCTCAACCCGTGGAGATGGGAGACCTCATAGAGATGTGAGAGACGGTAGGCATATTGACAACCCAGGGCATGGGGGCTTACCTCCGGGCCTCGTTAAGCGGTTCGGGCGAGACATTACTGCGATGATCTTCAAACACTTCGGCAAGCATGATAATGGCAATCACTATGGACAGATGAATGACCAACACGAGAATGATGACGAGGACGATTAATAGCTCATTAAAAAACCCCGCTGCACTGCAACGGGGTTTAATGCTTTTTGATGCGCGAGCGAAGGGATTTGAAACTTACAGCTTCAGTACACCTTTTGGCTAAAATTTTCGCACGCTCAATTTTAGGCTCAAAAGCTTTTCAAATCCCTCTCGGAGCTCCGCTCCTCGCGCTCGCTCGTAACGTAAAACAACAGTCCTAAAGGGCTGTTGTTTTACTAACTACGCGAGCGAAGGGATTTGAACCCTCGACCTCTCCCGTGCACGTATCCAATATTTTCATAAAGGCGTGGACTATATCTTCACCATGTCCCAATAGATCGGAATGTAGGTGCTCTGGTATCTAGTCTCTACGGCGCCCTCTCGCTTTTCTTATTATTACTAAGGCAAGCATCTTGAGAGGTTCCCACGGTGTTCGCATGTCCCGCCCTCGCTTTATGCGAGCGCGGGATTTAGCCTTCACCGTTATCCCAGAGAGTTTCAATCTGCCTTTAGGCAAAAAGCTGCATATCTACAGGGGAGCGCTCTAACCAGCTGAGCTACGCCCGCATATTAAGCTTTGGGCTAGCCAAAAC
>MHRQ01000025.1:20230-41546 GCA_001821015.1 Candidatus Taylorbacteria bacterium RIFCSPHIGHO2_02_FULL_46_13 | reverse complement strand
TCAGGATTTTGTGGGGGGAATGCAGAACAGACGGCGCTTCGCGCCGACCATATTTTTGGTTCAGAAACCCTTTTCGAAAAATTGCGGAGAGGGTGAGATTCGGTCACAGGTTTTTCCCTGCTGGTAAAACCCGCAACCCCGCCTCGCACCGTTGTGCTCCGGCTTTCGAATCCCACCTCCTCACGCACATACAACAAATCGGACAGCCACCCGGCTGTCCTCTTTGGTATTTACGGAGAGGGTGAGATTCGAACTCACGGTGCCCGTAAAGGCACTCCGCATTTCAAGTGCGGTGCAATAGACCGCTCTGCCACCTCTCCGCCCTAAAACCAACTACCTTCAGCGTCAGTTAAGCAATAATAGCAAAATGAAGCGCTGACGCAATTAGTGGGGTACATAAATTCGCGATACAATACTGCTATGCAAAACGACAAAATAGTTTGGCAATCGCCTGAATACATCTTCCATGAAAGAAGCAAGGAATGGTTTATGGTGCTTGGAATCACAACTATCGCTTTTTTCGCAATTGCAATTCTCTTCAAAAATTTTCTCTTTGCGATTATCATTCTACTCACCGGAGTTACGTTGAATTTATTCATGCGCCGCCCGCCTGAAGAGAGAGAGTATGAAATTAATCGCAGTGGCATCATTGTCAATAAAACTTTCTATCCCTATTCTTTCTTACATTCATTCTGGATAGACAACATGGATTTGAGTTGGCAAAAACTCCTTATCACCTCAAAGAAAACACTGATGCCGCTTATTATCCTACCGCTCGGGGAACAAGACCCCGATGAGGTTAAAAACTTCCTCGGGAATTATCTTCCTGAGAAAGAACAGCACGAACCACTCTCTCACAAAATCCTTGAGTATTTTGGATTCTAGCGTTCGTGTGGTATCGTGCATATTCAAAACCCCCTCGTCGTTCAATGGACCCCAAAGGAAAGAGGGCTTTCCTACGGGGTGAGAAGTGCCAAAGCACAAGTGTCGTGAAAATGTAGCAGTTTGAAATTATATATAGACCCCCTCGTCGTTCAATGGATAGGACACTCCCCTGCGAAGGGAGAAATCCAAGTTCGATTCTTGGCGGGGGGAATGAACGAAGTGAATGACACCCGCCAAGAATCGAACTTGGGAAAGGGGTCGGGGAAAAGGGACTTTCCCCGTAGCGGAGAGTAGCGAGTCGGCGAGCGTTGAGAACCGAGGGTTCTCAAAGAGCCCTGAGTTTATGAAGGGCGAGTTCGATAGCGAAGCGTCTTGGCGGGGGGATTACATAGCGAAGCGGAGGAATCCACCCGAGCGAGCAAACGATTTTGCTCGCGTCCAAAAATCGAAGCCCGATTGAGCTTTTTCTGGAGCACGATGCGCGAGTAGAAAAACCAATCGGGTACTCCTGTAAGGAGCGATCCTGCCGGGTGAATTGGTAGCTCAACAAAAAACCGCTTCAGCGGTTTTTCATTTATTTCCTAGAGACCTTATTTACAAGAAGAGTTAGGCGGGACTTCATGCGAGCAGCCGTATTTTTCTTAACGAATTTGGTCTTTGCACCCTTATCAATGGCTTTATAGGCCTCGGGGAGTAACTTCTTAGCCTCAGCGATTTTCCCCTCTCTGACAGCCCGACGAAGATTTTTCACTGCAGTATCAATGGCATTTTTGCGACGTACATTAAAAACCCGCTTGCGGGCGGATGCGCGAATTGCTTTTTTTGCTGATGACGTAATTGCCATGTGAAAAACATCCTAACAGAAAGCCCTAGGAATATCAACTTATTCAAACTTTTACAGGGGATGCTATGATTAGTCTATGATCGGAAAGATAACCGGCATAGTCTCATATAAAGGCGCGGGGTATGTAATAGTAGACACTGCTGGAGTCGGCTATAAGGTGTTTATCAAACAAGCCACGATGGAAGAGCTTGGCAAACTCGGAACAAAACCAGCAGAACTGTGGACCTATCTTGCCGTTAAAGAAAATGCGATGGAGCTGTACGGATTTGTGCACCGCGAAACCCTGGAATTTTTTGAGCTACTTCTAACAGTCACGGGTATTGGACCAAAAACAGCCCTTGCAATCCTCAACATCGCACCTGTACCAACCCTACGTTCCGCCATCGCTTCGGGCGATGCGTCACATTTAACCAAAACCACAGGCATCGGCACCAAGCGCGCCGAGCGACTTGTCATGGAACTAAAAGATAAGTTTGAAATAACTGAACGTGAAGGCGGAGCACACCAAGATACGTCGGATGTCATAGAAGCACTCAAAGCGCTTGGCTATTCGCAAAAAGAAGCACGCGATGCGCTCCAAAAACTTCCTAAAGATAGCGCAACTCCCGAAGCAAAAATAAAACAAGCCCTCAAAACTCTCGGCAGAGGATGATCTGATGTTTCCTCTCTTCAACCTACAAAAGATCAACATTATTTAAGATAGCTATAGCTATCTTAAATAATGTTGAAAAAACGTCCTCACCAAATTCTTTAGAAAAATATGCTAGGATGAGCTCATGGAAAGCATCCTGCGGCTAATTAAAAAGACCATTCCACAAAGTCTTTTTCAGGCTTTACAACCCATCTACCACTACAAGCTTGCCCTCTTGGGCGCGCTTATTTATCGCTTCCCTTCCCGACACATAAAAGTAGTTGGTATCACCGGAACCAAGGGGAAAACTTCAACTGCAGAATTGGTGAACGCCGTGCTTGAAGCGACGGGATATAAAACTGCACTTGCAGGCACATTGCGGTTTAAAATCGGCGAACGTAGCGAGCCGAATCTTTTTAAAATGACCATGCCCGGCCGCTTCTTTACACAAAAATTCCTGCGCCAAGCTGTGAATGCAGGATGTCAGTGGGCCGTCCTTGAAATGACATCCGAGGGAGTAAAACAATTTCGCCATAAATTTATAGATTTAGACGCACTCATTTTTACCAACCTCTCGCCTGAACATATAGAGTCGCATGGATCGTACGAAAAATACCTCATGGCAAAATTAAAACTTGCCGAGGCGCTGGCGCGCTCCCCAAAACAAAATCGCGTGATTATTGTAAACGCTGACGACAAAGAAGGGGGAAAATTTCTAGCAGTAAACGTACCGCGCAAACTTCCCTTCCACTTGCGCGATGCCGGAGCATACAAACTCAACAATGACGGCGTAGAACTGATTTTCAAAGGTGAGCGCATCATCTCGCCCCTGCGAGGCCTACATAATGTCTATAATATTATGGCCGCCGTCACTTTTGCCGACAGTCAGAATATTCCCCCTGAAATTATTAAAAAGGGTATAGAAAAAGTTTCCGCGATCAAAGGTAGGGGTGAAGAAGTGAGAGTGGGGCAACTTTTTGCTGTCATAGTTGACTACGCACACACTCCCGAATCGCTTCGCGCTATTTATAAATCGTTTGAAGGAAAGAGAAAAATCGCAGTGCTGGGCAACACGGGTGGCGGCAGAGATAAATGGAAGCGGCCAGAGATGGGCAAGATTGCAAATGAAATGTGTGAGACCGTAATCCTCACCAATGAGGACCCCTATGACGAAAACCCGCGCGCGATTGTAGATGAAATGACAAAAGGTATGATAAAGAAACCTGAAATTATTATGGACCGAAGGGCTGCAATTGCGCGCGCAATTTCCATTGCGCACGCCGGCGATGTCGTATTGATTACAGGTAAAGGAACCGACCCATTTATTATGGGTCCTAAGGGAAGCAAGACGCCATGGAGTGATTTTAAGGTTGCACAGGAAGAACTCCAAAAACTTCTCTCAAAATCCTCGCAAGTGATATCATAGATGATATGCCCCCCAACTTCCCACCAACATCAAATCTACCGCCGATTGGCCTAAACCCTCGGCCACCCAAAGCAACGGGTCCTGATGTCCAAACAAAAAACATTGTCCTCTTTGCGATTATATTTTCAGTACTCGCTACGGTGGTAGGCCTCTTCTTTATCTTTAAGCCCCATCAGAAAGCCGAAACTGCATCCACTCTCGGTACTACCACCGCCCAGACCGCGACCTCCACTAAGGCGAAAGGTAATTTCTTCTCTTCGTTTTTCAAATTTAACCTATTTCCTTCTGGATCTAACTCACCAGGCTTAAATATGTTTGGCCCGCCCTCCAGATCAACATCAACAAGCAAAACCACAAATACTACAGGTCAAACAAGCACCACCAAAACCACTACTAAAACCCCTGCCGCAACCAACACATCAGCAAGCGCGCCGACTGATAAGCTTGAAGGTATTTATGGTGAACTTTCTTCTGGGGAAGCTCAACTGGACCTTGAATTTTTTACCATCAATATCCCTTCATCTCCGCTCCGTGGACAACTTTGGATAAGTGTCGTGAAACGATCCACAAAGGTGGATGGCGAGACTCTTACGATTAGCACCAAAAATACACTGCCGACAGGAACGAATGTTACGGGCATGAGCATAAAGAGCGTAGTGAGCGGTCAAATAGTGCAAATCGGACAGGGGGTATATCTGCCGATGGCCAACCAGGTCAACGGGTTAGCAGACATAAAAATACTTCCCGGTCAGAAAATCATCGTGGCCACCACCCACTCCCCTCTCGGTTATTCATTCAGACTCAACAAATGCACGGGATATTTTGAGCAGTTCCAAAATTTTACACCATCCTTACCGCAAAGCTGTCCACGACTTAAAGATGAGACCCGCCCCGCACCGCCCAATCAACTGAGCGACGCGTGCCTTGACTACATTGACAGATTCCCCGCATGCAAAATCATCACCACCCAGGCCGCCCCCATCACGCCTACTACCGACCAAGGATATGATTGTTTGAAATTCGTGCAAGACAATACCGGTTACCAAAATTGCAGCGATCTGCATCGCTATGATGCGAACTTCTACAGTAATGAGTGGCGAACCTATTTAAACTACAATGCTTCCATCTGGAAAAGTAAACGAGAGATCATCTGGCTCTTGGACCAGCAAGGACGTTTCATTTCACAATACAGCTATTAGAAAGCTGGGACTTGAAGCTTAGGACTTAGAGTTTACGAGACCCGATAAGAAGTAGTCTTAGTGATCAAACCAACGGTAAAGCACAATTCCTGCTGCAACGGAGACGTTGAGTGATTCTTTCTTACCTTGCATGGGTATTTGAGCTACTGCATCGGCAAGTTTCAGTACGTGTTTTGGCAAACCAGCAACTTCATTCCCTAAAATAATAACGATGTGACGCTTGGGTAGCTTGATTTCTTTATAATCCACTGCGCGCGCAGACTGTTCAACCGCGACAAGATATGCACCGATTTTCTGTAGAGTTTTTAGTGCGGTGGCGCAATCTTTTGTGTGACGCCACGATACATTATTCTCGGCACCAAGTGATGCTTTTATAAAGGCGCGCCGCGCGCGGCCAAATCTGTCCTCGGGCCCTGGCGTGTACCCACCAAAGACAACTTCATGAATCCCAATCGCATCTGCGGTACGCATAAGAGCGCCAGCGTTTTGCGCACTGCGGATATTGCAGAGAAAAATGGTTATGTGAAATGCTTGTTTTGAAGGTTTGCGTGTTTTCATGGCTGCTTGTTATACTATCCTCATGCTCAACCTTTTTCCAGAGCTTCTTACCTACGGACTCATCGGGCCTTTCATTTTGAGAGTGGTCATTGGTGTACTTTTCATCAATCTTGGCTACCTTGAACTGACACGTGAGAAGTATCGTTGGCAGAAAATATTTGAAACGATTGGATTTAAGCCCGCGACACTGTGGACAAAAGTTTTTGGAGTGTTGGAGATTGTTAGTGGCTTATTGCTTGTCGCTGGACTTTACACGCAAGGTGCGGCACTCTTTTTTGTGATCATAAGCCTCGCAGAAATGTATATTGAGTACCGCGAACCTGTCATCCTCAAACGCAACATTGTTTTTTATCTTCTAGTGTTTGTGATTGTAGCTTCACTACTTGTTACTGGTGCGGGATTCTTTGCGTTTGATTTGCCACTGTAGAAATATAAAAAGCGTCGCAATCTGTGCAACGCTTTCTGCTTCTGTACTTTATCGGTTAGCCGAAGAATCGTCTTCTTATTTTCTGCACAAGGCCAAGGGTGGCAGGGAATGACTCCGCACGTGCGGCTACGAGCTTCTGCTCGTGTTCGTAGTAGGACGGTGTGCCATGAGGGTACGGATTGCGGAAACGTCCCTCTAATCCTTCCTTCAGAATCTTGTCTACCTTAAACGCCTCGAACTCTTTATCTGCAGCTTGTAGTGTATTTGGTTTGTTCATATAAACTCTCCTTCTAGTTCAATGGTATAACAACTACACATAAAACAAAAGGGGCTTCCTTGACGGGGATAGTCTGGCTTGTAAAAAAGTTGTTTAAGCTTGATACGAGGCCAATGCTTTTTTAAGAATCAATCTCTTCTCCAAAGATTTTTTCCAAACACTATTTGAACGATTCCCATTTATCATTACCCCTTCCGTAAAATTTACCTCTCGCGCAAAGCGGTCTATATTTTCAAATCGGGTGATGGTAACTTCATTAAACTTTTCACCAACCCTACTATTAATATTAAACCCTGTTAGTAATTTCTTAATGAGATTTAGAATTTTTATGTTATGTTGATATCCACGAACAGCTCGGCGTTTACCAATAAAATACACCGAGCCTTCATCATCAAAGAAAGAGCGCAGAAAAACTCGCCGTAACTCTTTCTTCATTTGTGTTATATTTTCTATCAATTCTTCAGCTTTCAATTTTAGATACGCTCCTAATTCAACATTATGATAGGCGGTTTTAAACACTCCCGGGACCGATTCATACTTTTTAGGCGAAAAGGGATACAATTCTTTCATCCCCAACATAACCTGTGAATGAAGAACTGTGTTGCGATTAGTATAAACGCAACCATTTTTATTTATTGTCCCGTCAAAAATCATATGACTAATTAACAACACTGTATTTTGATTCCACCCTGTAAATATTACAGGGTGGCGATCTAAACGGCTTTTCCTTTTTATACTTAGGCTGTAATCATTGAATCTTTTTATTCTAGCCAAACGAATTTCTTGTTTCCTATTTTCACTTAAGGGGAATTTTTTAATATGAAAATAAACCGACGTTTTAGAACGTTTGGTTTTTTGAACTATTTGATTTAAAGAAAAGCCGTGCGCTCTTAAAGCAATGCACTGATTTTTAAAAGAGACCATGGTACTAGTATACCATTTTTTATACTGTCCGCCCACCTGGAATCGGACCAGGATCGATCGCTTAAAAGGCGATTGCTTTACCACTAAGCTATGGGCGGGTATTCTCAAGAGACCACAACTTTATACCACGAAAAGGCCCACACTAAAAGCAGTTCCCCTTTTCTCCGAGCTTGCTTTTTCTTTCTATAGACATAAGATGCGGACAGATTGAATCTTCAACAACTAAATAGAAAGGAATCGTATGAAACTGCGAGGAATTGATTTCGGACCGGTCTGTGGAGCCTCCGGCGTCCAAGGCTTTTTCGGAGAAGGATATTGGTACCACAAATGGTTTCGGTGGCTCGGATTGAACTTTGACGGTATGACCTTTGTAGGCAAGACAACTACATTGGAAAAACGACCAGGGAATATGCCTCTCGGCGCAGATGGTATTACGCCGAAAGAATTGCGGCCCAGATGCATTGTGGTCAAACCATTCGCTGGAGTAGCACTCAATGCTGTTGGTCTTTCTGGACCCGGCACTCGCGCCCTCTTTGGGGACGGGCGGTGGAATAATCGCAAGGAGCCATTTATCCTGTCATTTATGTCCATGGGGACAACGCGGACGGAGCGCCTGCTGGAGCTTGAATCGTATGTGCGACTCTGCACAAGATACTTCAAATACTTCCAAGCACCGGTCGCGCAACAGATAAATTACTCATGCCCTAATACGGGACACGATCAAGGAGAGCTCGTGGAAGAAGTTGAGGAAGGGCTCGGCATTACTTCATCTCTGGGTGTGCCCCTGATTCCAAAATTCAATGTGCTCCTGCCGCCAGAGCGTGCGGTGGAAATCGCCAACAATAAATACTGCGACGCCATCTGTGTCTCAAACACGATTCCATGGGGTGAGCTCCCGGACAAAATAAACTGGGTGCGACTCTTCAACAGAAGTAAGTCGCCACTCGCGCGCAGGTTCGGCGAAAACGTAAAGGGGGGTCTTTCAGGAAAGCCTCTCTTACCACTGGTGCATGAATGGGTTTGCAAAGCACGTGATGCGGGAATGTACAAACCAATCAACGCAGGTGGTGGGATTCTCCATCCCGATGATGTTGAGTACTTACGCGCTGCCGGCGCCTCGTCGGTATTTGTCGGTTCCGTTGTTATGTTGCGGCCATGGCGAGTTCGTTCAATTATTCGCCGAGCACATCAAGTCTTCAAAAATTAGACGGGGTCAAAGCCCTTTTTGCGAATCGCAAAGAGGGCTTGTTTTTTATCAGCATTTCCCTATACTGCGACCAGACCAACACTCAACAACAAACCCTAAATAGTATCCGCCCACGGTGGAACTAGAGGGTAAACAGAAAGGACATTGAAATGGACGCTATACAAATTCCACTTCTACAGAATATGTATGGACACTTACGACAGGGCGCGCTGTTGGCACTGTTTGTGCCATTCGCCGCAAAATACTGTCGTCACTATGTAGCAATGGGAAACACTAGACCGCCTATCCTCACCGCAGCCGATGCTGATGTGTATCGGGACAACATCTACGGATACACCCCCGCCCCACAAAAGAAAACCTTCGTGGCACTCCCCGCCATTAAAATACGCGAGGACACCGCACCTGAAATCGTGCTTGAAGCAATTCAGAGAGGATACAAACTTTTTAAACTATATCCTCTCGCAAAAACCACGCATGCAGACGACGGAATCCAAAACTACTTCTGCAAAAACTTGCGTGCCTGCTACGAGATTATCGCGGAGCATGGCGGGTATGCCCTCTTCCATCCCGAACATCCCGGCAAGCGCTGGGACGACACCGAGTGCGAATACGCATTTTTCGGTATCTTCGAGGCAATCTACAACCTCGTACCCAAACTCAACATGGTGTGGGAACACCTCACTGACACGCGTGTCTTACCATACCTCTTGGACATGCAGGCACGAGTCGCGTGCACCGTGACGATACATCACCTCATGCTTCGACTCAATGATGTCCTTGGGAAAAACCACCATTTATGCCGCCCGCCGGCAAAGATGCTGCGAGATGTTGAAGTTTTGCGAGACTACGTTACGCATGGCAGAAGTGAACGCATCATGCTCGGCCTTGACGATGCACCGCATGACCTTGCCCACAAAGAATGCGCTCATGCATCCTGCGGAGTCTGGACAATGCCAATAGCCCCGCAACTCATCGTTCAGGTGTTTGATGAGGAACGTGTGCTTATTGAGCAGGAGTCGGCTGGGATTAAAGCACTGGAGCAATTTGTCGCTCGAAACGCCGAACGCTACTACGGGTTGTCACCCTCGTATCCCCCAAACATCTCAAAGTCAAGACTGGTACTACACCGACAGCCGTATTTAGTGCCGGATGCGTATCGGCTCGATACCACGTGTGGGTGCAACGCAATCATACCTATTCGGGAAAAACCGCTTCCGACTGACTTCGTGCCATTCATGGCCGGCCAAACACTACCGTGGAGTGTTGTTGGTAAGTAAACTGTTCTTCGCCAAGCGCGCCGATTGCAATCGGTGCGCTTTTTTCTTTGGGTAATGGAACGATTCCACCAATGATTATTATTTGTCGAACCATATGTTATAATTTAGCTATAGCGTATTTATAACGTATGGTGTGTTTATGCAAGAAATGAATATGACTTCTGTTATTTGCGAAAAAAGGAAAGAAGCGTATGATGCAAAAAGAATGAACACACAACCCACACCATTCCTCCCCAACCTGACAGTTGAAATACTGCCTCGGCAGAGAAAACCCTTTGTGTTGAAGTTTGCAGAGCAGCAAGAATCCTCCGCACAACGGCGCATCGCGCTGGCACCGCCGGTAGAAGCTGGCATAAATATGGTCCCGCCCAAACATTGGCCAGTACACTGGACCGAAGAATGACACCGCAGGCACCTTCCGAGAGGTGCCTATATTTTTAAGGCGAGTTTCTCAAGAGAAACTGGTAGATCCGTCAGGCCCCGATGTGCATCGTGATACGAAGATAAAATGGAGCGAGAAAGACTGGCTAAGTCACTGAAACTGTATTTTGTCGCGTATCGTTTTGATTTACTGAACACAAAGGGGCTCAATCCGGCGGAAGCCGCACTTGTCGCATTTTGCGCCGCAAGCATCGCCTTCACTTGCCAAAATAAAATGCCACTTACCTCCTCGCCGCTCGCTCCTGCCATGAAAGCTTGCGCAAGGAGCGGCCAGAGTTTCATTCGGTCGCGCTCGCCAAGCGCGTCGGCAAGACTAAACACATTAAACTCCCCTATTGCTCTCTTAGAACGGGCTTCTGCTGAAGCAAACTCTTTTACTTCCCGCGCCGCTTTTGAAATCTTTTTCAACGATGCCGCATCTGCGCTTTTTTCAAGAAAGACAAACGCATTTTCTGATTCCGCAAGTTCACTCGCGTGCGCGAGCATAAATTCTTTCGCCTCTTTGGTATCAAAAGTCCCGTCCGCAAAGACAATGATTTTTTGTTCAAACAATCCTTGGCTGCCAACCAACTCTTCAAATGAAGCCGCGCTCCAGTTCTCCGATGTCACGCGAAAATACTGCGCATCGGGACGTTTCTTTTGCATCACCGCAATCACCGCGCGCGCATACGCGCGCGCTTTTTCTGTATCAGTACCGTAGAAAAAATACAGCATCTTGCTTATAGCTTAACGCTTAAAGCTTGTAGCTTCAAGACAAAAGAAAAAGCCGCCCGATTTTGGACAGGGCAGCACATTGTCAACTAACATCCAGTGAACGTGCCCTACACCAACTCTACGCTATAGCGTAGAGTTGGTGTAGTAGTGTTAGAAAATGGAAGAGCTGTTTCGGGAAGCTCCAAGCACTAAGCGTTAAGCTTTTCAAGTTCCTCCCAATTTTCGCCCACCCACGCGTCTGCAACGCAAATCACTCCCTGCGTTTTCTTTGGATCAAGGACGGACTCCATAATTTTTTTGATTTCGGGAGTAACTTTTTTGACCAAATCTTCCTCTACTTCAAACACCAGTTCGTCATGCACCTGCAACAACATTTTCACACGAGGCCCGTATTTTTCTTTCTCAATCAGTGTATCAACCTCTATCATGGCAAGCTTGATAATGTCCGCCCCTGTGCCTTGAATGGGCGCGTTGATGGCCATGCGCTCCGCTGATGCGCGCACGTAAGGCAATGTTGACTTCAACCCCTCAAAATAACGGCGCCGGCCGTAAAAAGTTTCCGTATATCCTTTTTTATGCGCGTCCTCCTTGATGTGGTCAAGATATTTCGCAAGCCCGGAGAAACGTGCGAAGTAATCGTTGTAAAACTTCTGCGCCTCGGTGCGGTCAGTTCCAAGAGCTTGGCGCAGGGCATTAATCCCCATCCCGTAGATAATGCCGAAGTTGATAACTTTCGCACGGCGACGCATTTCATAGTCCATATTTTCTTTCGGCACACCAAAAACCTCGGCGGCCACGGCGGTATGCACGTCCTCTCCACGCTTGAAAATTTCTATAAGCTTCTCGTCGCCTGAAAGGAATGCCGCGATACGTAGCTCAATCTGCGAATAGTCCAGAGCGATGATCTTGTACCCTTTCTCTGCAATAAATGCCTTGCGAATCTCGCGCCCCAGGTCACTTTTGTTTGGAATGTTCTGCAACCCCGGATCACGCGTGGCCATGCGCCCTGTTGCCGCGCCAATTTGAATAAAGTGCGTGTGCAAACGTCCGTCGGGTGCCATGAGTGTAGGAATGTTATCAATATACGTGGACAAGAGTTTTTGCAGTTCGCGATACGAAAGAATCTCGGCAATGACCGGGTGCATTTCACGCAGTTTTTCCAATTCTGATTCTTTTGTAGAGAGTGCTCCCGTGCCTGTCTTTTTTTGATATTTTGCCTTGAGGCCCATCTTGTTAAAAAGTATTTCACCAAGCTGTTTGGGAGAATTAATGTTAAATTTCTCCTTCGTTTCTTGCCAAATCTTTTTTTCAAGAGCGGAAAGTTTTTTGTGATATTCACTAGAGAGTTTTTTCAGAAATGGAATGTCAATCTTCACCCCATACTTTTCCATTTTTTCTATAACAGGAATAAGGGGCTTTTCTATCTTTTCAAACACAAATTCCATCTTATTTTTTTCTATATCACACAAAATTACCTTCTTTGCGTCAGCAAACGAGGTTGTTTTTGCATATCGCAAAAGGTCATCCGGTGTTGGAACGGCGAGCGTGGAATTTAATAGAGAGAGTGCGACTAAAAGCTCACGCTCTTCTGCCAGCGGCAATCTATCGCTTTCCTCTTCTACTACCTCTTTTGGTGTGGAGGTGTCAGTAGTAGTTTCTGGAGCAACACCGCGCGCGCCTAGAAGTACCTGCTTGGCGCGCGCTCCTAAAGTTCTAAAGTCTAAATCATTAAAAAGCTTGAGAATTTTCGCGAGTTCAACTGTTTCAATCCACGGTTTCTCTGGTAATGCAAAGTTAATCGGCGCATCGCAACGAATCGTCGCAAGCTCTTTTGAAAACAGCGCCTCCTCTTCGTTTTCCTCCAATAGCATCACCACACGCTCTTTTATGCCAGCTTTGGCGAACGCGGCTTTATCAGACTTCAGTTTCTTGTAAATATCTTGTATGGAACCAAAATTAGTAATGAGTGCAGTGGCCGTTTTGTCGCCAATTCCAGGCACACCGGAAATATTGTCGGAAGGGTCGCCGTTTAATCCTTTGTAGTCGGGCAAAAGCGCGGGGATAAATTGGAATCGTTCTTTTACTTTGTCTTCATCATATAAAATCGTATCGCTGATACCTTTTTTAAGCGTATACACTTGCACCTTTTTATCATCCACCAGCTGTAAGGTATCCATGTCTCCCGAAGCGATGATAATGGAAATGTCTTTGTCTTTTTTTAGTTTCTCTACAATAGTGCCCAACATGTCGTCCGCTTCAAAACCCGGCGAGTCATACATAGGAATATTAAAAGCAGTGAAAACATCGCGCGAGCGCTTCATCTGTATTACCAATTCCTCATCTGCTTTAGAGCGTCCTGCTTTATATTCTTCGTACGCTTGATGGCGAAACGTTGGCCCCGGTAAATCGTAGCAAGAAATTATGTAATCAGGTTTCAGATCAGTGATGATTTTAAGAAGCATGGACGAGAGGCCGTAGATACCTCCCGTCGGCTCGCCTTTAGACGAGAGGAAATCGGGCAATGCATGATACGCCCGATGCAAAATTGCGTGTGCATCCAAGAGTACCAGCTTAGTTTTTGCGGAAGAAGCCATAGTGCTATTCTAGCATTGTGGCTCAAAGAAAAAAACGGCGCGTAGATTTCAAGATTTCACAAAATCCACCACATTATATAAGATTGCTATAGCAATCTTATATAATGTGGTGGATTTTACTTTGAGCGTTGTGTGCGGAGCTTCGCTCTGCGATTCAAAATTCACTACTGGGTCAAACTCTAATTTCACGAGTGGTCTTGTCTATAAATTTAAAACGGATTCGGAGCGCATCTTTCGGCAACAATCCTTCTACCCTATCGGCCCACTCTATCGCAATAAGATTATTTGGATCCGCAACAAGCTCTTTCCATCCGAGATTTACCAATTCAATTTCTTGTTCAATGCGATATGCGTCAATGTGAATAAAATTAGAAAAATTATTATGCGAAATACGATATATTTTTTCTATGACAAACGTCGGGCTTTGAACCACATCGGTGATACCCAAGTGTTTTGCAAGCTCTTGAACAAATGTGGTCTTCCCAGAACCAAGATCGCCGTAAAGGGCAAGCACGGTTGCCGTTTTTCCAGCCTTAAGAGTGCTGCAAATATCGGCAGCGATTGCTGAAGTTTCTTTAACTGATTTTGAAATATGTGTCACGAGCGAATTGTAACATATGAAAAAGGCGCACCCACTTGTGAGTGCGCCTTTAAATTTTATGAACCGTCCTTAACGAGAACGGCCTTGTGGCGGCCTTTGATGATGGCCCCCAGAGCCAGAATAGACTGGACGCCATTGATGGTGTCCTCTCCCTTGATGGTATTGGACCGGAGGGCGGTACTGATGACCACCACGATCCCCACCGTAACCATAACCGCCAATCCTGTAGCTTCCACTGTAGTAGAATCCAACACCTCTATATCCATATGGGTATGAGGAGTAGCGATAGTACGAGTTGTAACCCGAGTAGTACGACGGGTAGTAGTAGGGTGTGACGTATGAATACGTCGGCGCCGGCTGGACATAGACCACGGCCGGTTGAGCAAGTGGCGCGTACACTACTTGTGGACTGGTACCATTCACTGGCACGTTGGTATTCGTCGCAGACAACTGCTGATTGCCAGTGGCTCCGTGCGCGAATGTGGGGTGGTTGTTGGGAACGTACACATACGTGGGCCGTGAGACACACCCACTAAACACTGCCACTACAATGACCGACAAGAGACAAAGAACTTGATTTTTCATAATTCTGCCTTTCTGTTTGTGGGGATTTGGGCCCCATGGGTGAACTTGTGATTTGAAATACTGGCAACAGTGTACACGAATTTTGATTTTTTGTCAACCCCCTTCACCGCCCCAAAAAGCTTTGAGCAAGGCCCCAAAACAAGCTATTATAAAGAGTATGGTTCAATTTGATGAGGATAAACAGAATCTTAAACTTGCGGAGCTGCGGCTGAAAGACGAAGAGGAGTTCGTACGCACGGCTGCTTCTAACCGAGGAATCGCCTATTTTAACCTTGCACAGACACCTATTGACGCTGACGCGCTTAGACTCATTCCCGAAACAGACGCTCGTGCGGCAGGTATGGCCGGTTTCCAGCTCCTTGATAAACAGCTTGGTGTCGCGATCGTAAACCCTGATAATAAAAATTCACAAACGCTGTTGCACGCGCTCGCGACCCAAGGGTACAGCGTTAAAACATTTTTAGTCTCGCCCAAAAGCCTAGAACGGGCGCTCGCGGCCTATACAGAACTTTCACTGACTACCGAAACAAAAGCGGGGTCATTTGATATTTCAAACAAAGAGATAGAAACTCTCCTTGCAAGCGTCCACACTATTAAGGACATCAAAAAATTGATCGCCGACGTGCTTGCTCAAAAGAAACACTCTCAAACGACGCGCATGGTTGAAATCATTCTCGCTGGTGCGCTCGCGGTAAACGCATCAGATGTGCATATTGAACCGGAACAAATGCAGGTGCGTCTGCGCTTCCGGCTTGATGGTGTGCTCAATACTGTTTTGGATTTTGAATATGAAACGTATGCGTATGTGCTCTCTCGCATCAAACTTATCTCCGGACTTAAACTGAACGTCAAAGCCGAGGCGCAAGATGGGCGCTTCAGCATCAATGCAAAGAATTCAGAAATTGAGGTGAGAACATCCGTTCTGCCAGGCTCGTATGGTGAATCAATCGTTCTGCGAATCCTTAACCCAGAGGCAATATCGGTTTCCATGGACCAGCTCGGGCTTGAAACACACCTCCGAGAAGTACTGGAACGTGAAATAGCAAAACCCAACGGGATGATTTTAACTACAGGGCCTACAGGATCGGGCAAAACAACTACCCTCTATGCGTTTCTGAAAAAAGTTCACACGCCCGAGATCAAAATAATCACCATTGAAGACCCGGTGGAGTATCACCTACCCGGCATCGTGCAAACCCAAACCAGCGCAGAAAAAGGATACACCTTTAGCCTCGGCCTGCGCGCGGCACTGCGGCAAGACCCCGACATCATCATGGTTGGAGAAATCAGAGATTCGGAGACTGCAGAAATAGCGATTAACGCCGCGGCAACCGGGCATTTGGTATTCTCAACACTTCATACCAACAACGCCGCCGGCACATTCCCACGCCTCATCAACCTCGGTGTCAATCCCAAAGTCATTAGCTCCGCGTTAAGTCTTGCGATTGCTCAACGACTCGCCAGAACACTCTGCACATACTGCAAAAAAGAAACTCCGCTTTCGGGGACTGAAAAAAGTATGGTGGAGAAAATCATGGCTTCGGTAACCTTACCCGAATATAAAAATCTTCAACAAAAAACAGTCTGGGAACCAGTGGGCTGCGACAAATGCAACCTCACTGGTTACAAAGGCAGAATTGGAATATTTGAAGCCATACGTATTACCCCTGGTATAGAAGCGGCGGTGCTTTTAAACCCCTCTGAACGAGAAATACAAGTCGCCGCGAGTGATCAAGGCATGCTTACCATGCGTCAAGATGGAATTATTAAAGTGTTGAAAGGAGCCACCGCAATCAGTGAGCTACGGCGAGTGATTGACTTAGAAGAAAATCATTAATGAAGGAGGAAAACTATTTGACTGAGACGATAAGCTAATGAATAGTGTAAAACTCTATTGCCTTCTCAAATAACGAGTCTATAGTCTTTCCAGAGTTCAAAAGTATGAATCTCTAAGCAATGCTTTCAGTAACGAGGTACTAAAAGCGAGCCATGTCTTCTGAGGAACGGGCCAGTATCCAACAAGTGGTAACCAGCGTGCCCTCGATGATATGTCAAAAGGTGGAACACCCTATTGCTTAGAGATTCATACCTTGGAAACTGCCCCGTGTAAGGGAACACGTGCTATTATCTGGGGGTTCTCCCAGGACCATTATTGCAACCAACCAATATACCTTTAATTTCGAGACTAACGAGAGCATATCACATAACATAAAATATGTCAAGAACTTCAAAGGAAACTAGCGAGGAGGACAAAGACACAGGTTTTTTGGACCAAGCGCTACGACCAACGCGTTGGCAAGAGTATGTGGGACAAGAAAATATCAAAGAAAACCTCACAATCCTCTTAGCTGCCGCCCGCGAGCGCAATCACCCCCCCGAACACCTCCTTTTTTACGGGCCACCAGGCTTGGGCAAGACCACACTCGCCTATTTAGTTGCCGGAGAAACGGGAAAGCAGATTAAAGTCACCTCGGGGCCCGCAATCGAAAAAGTCGGCGACTTGGCGTCGGTACTGACAAACTTGAGCCCAGGTGATGTACTCTTTATAGACGAAATACACCGACTCAACAAAAATATTGAGGAGGTGCTCTACCCTGCCATGGAGTCAGGTAGTTTAAATATCATTCTCGGCAAGGGTCCGTCCGCACGAACCATTCAACTTGAATTGCCCCCTTTCACGCTTATCGCGGCCACCACGCGCATCGCACTCGTCTCGGCGCCACTCCGGTCACGATTCTCTGGGGGCGTCTTTCGTTTGGAGTTTTACACAGAAAAAGAAATAGAAGAAATTGTTCGGCGTTCAGCAAAAATTCTCGGCATAGATGCGACACATGAGTCAATCAATGAAATCGCGAAGCGAAGCCGTTTTACGCCACGTACCGCAAATTATTTATTGAAACGCTGTAGAGATTTTGCGCAAGTAAAACGCAGACAGTTGAGCAAAGAACTCGTGAGCGAGGCACTTACACTCTTAGGGGTTGATGAAATGGGGCTTGCGGCATCCGACCGAAAGATTTTGGAGGCTATCATTGAGAAATTCAACGGGGGGCCCGTAGGTTTGGGAACATTGGCCGCCACACTTTCGGAAGACGAGGCAACAATTGAAGAATATAACGAACCGTACCTGATGCAAATCGGTTTTATTGATCGCACGCCCCGCGGCAGAGCCGCGACCGAACGGGCCTACAAACATTTAGGAACACGCGGGGCACGAAAAACTCTCCTGTAAAAAGAAATTTTCTGCCCCTCCCACGGCGTGTCGGACGGATATCACTCAAGGTCTAAATCAGGGAGCGTGCGAACAGCTCGCCTGATACTTTTGAAGAGTTTAACGTCCTCCGACGGAATTTTCGTTTCAACGTACCATTGCATATTTCGCCTCCTCTGTAGAGACTACGTGCGTAATATGATTTGTCAACGCATGTAAAAGAAAACAGCGTCCGGATTCTGAACGCTGTTTGGGTTTTGCTACTTCGTTTCTTCTGGAGCCTCCAGGGAATCCAACAGCGTCAGAAGTGCAGAGCTAGACACAATACCCTTCCCTCGTGAAAGAGCGACCAGACAAGCTACGACTTTTGGCTCCACATTGATACTATGGCCACTCGCAAGTTGCATCGAGATACATTTGAGATCGCCGAGCTTCACTTGCACTTTCCCAGCTTGCCCCTCAAAGGAAATCTCCTGCTGAAGAATTTCAGCGACATGCGCCGCAGTCACCCCTTTGTAGGATGGGTCCAGAAATTTGCGAAGCTCCTCGCGAATGTTCTCAAGCTCAACACCAAGCTGCTTGAGCACCTTGCAAGCGCCGCTGTCCCCCTCCTTAATCAAGGCGAGTAGGATATGTTCAGTGCCTGTGTAGGTTTGATTGAGAAGCATTGCTTCCTTACCAGCAAGCGCAAACACTTTTTTAGTGCGAGGAGTGTAAATGGGATTATCCAAATACGCCTCACCCACTGGACGAGAAGATATCATCTCCTCAAGGAGAGCGTGTGCCGCCTCAAGATTCACACCCATCTTGCGAAGCATCTGGCACGCTGCCCCTTCATCAAGTTTGATTAGGCCGAGTAATAAGTACTCGGGACCGATGAAACCGTTTTTCTTTCGCACTGCCTCTTTTTTCGCTAGGGCCACCACCTGCGCCGCCCGAGGAGTAAAATTGTTAAGAGCTATATCCATATCAATCCTTTGGTTTGTTTTTGTTTAGAACTGTCCGTAATCTAAAGTAGAAACTAACACAGCATAGTGAATAGTCAAGTTCGCCCGTGTATTCATTGTTCTACGCTAAAAAATTTTAGTACATTCTTCGTTTTGTGACTTATTAACGCTGGTTGTATTAAAGGTGATTTTTATTTATTATCTCTGTATACTCGCTAAAATTTTACAGGGAAAATGTCCGGACATAATCGTTGGTCACAAATAAAACACCAGAAAGCACAATCTGACGCGAAAAAGAGTCAGCTGTTCGGCAAACTTGGCAAACTCATTGCCGTAGAAGCGCGCAAGGCGAAGGGTAACCGTGAATCCCCTGGGCTTAAAACCGCGATTGAACGCGCGCGGGCAGAAAACATGCCGTCCGATAGTATTGAACGCGCCATCAAGAAAGCGACAGGCGAGGGCGGAGCCGCGATGGAAACCATCGTCTATGAAGCATACGGGCCTGGTGGGTGTGCACTTATCATTGAATCGCTCACCAGCAACCGCAATAAAGCCGCGCAAGAAATCAAACACATACTTTCTGATAATGGAGGCAACCTTGCCACGATGGGAGCGGCCGCATGGGCATTCCAAAAAACGAACGAAGGGTGGGCAGCGCAGACAACCGTACCACTTGAAGACAACGACGTTGCTGCGCTAGACAAACTTGTAGATATGCTTGAAGCAAATGAAGAAGTACAAGCGGTGTACACCAACGCCGAGTAGTTATGGGCAACAAACCCTATCGTATCATCGCCATTGATCCGGGCTACGGGCGCGTAGGTATTGCAATACTGGAAAAAAGTTCTGGGAAAGAGGTACTTTTATTTTCTGAATGCCACGAAACAGACAGGAAGTCTGATCAGCCAACACGACTGGCCGATATACAAAAACATCTCCGAGAAATCATATCTGAATACAAACCTGAAGCGCTTGCTATTGAATCGCTTTTTTTCAGCAAGAATCAAAAGACTGCCATGCTAGTTGCGGAAGCACGAGGAGTAATCACCAGCGAGGCCGCAGGATGCGGCCTCGCTGTGTTTGAGTACAAACCAGTTGAAGTGAAAGTGGCGGTAACAGGCTACGGACGTAGCGATAAAACTCACATTAAGGAGATGGTGAAAAAACTCCTTCGTGTGGAAAAAGAAATCAAACTTGACGACGAGTATGATGCGATTGCGGTGGGACTGACACACCTTGCGGTGTATCGTATAAAGTTGTAGTAAAATGACGTCCCCCACGCAGTAGCCTGCGGGGTTTCCTACTCATAGAAAAAGCACCCTTTGAAAAGGGTGCTGTGCAAAGAACTGAACGCGCTTAATTAGTTTTCATCGCTCTTTTTTAAGCGGCGCGGTGCAAAGAAGAGCGAGTGAATGAGGAGCGTGTTCATCATCACGGTTACGGCCACCGTAAATGCTCCGAAGCCCCTTTTATACCGGATCTCAACTTGATGATGAGGGTCGGTGAGTAACGCGACAAAGAACAGAACAGCTACGATGTTGAAAATCACAAGCGCCACAATTAGGAGAACGCCTGTCCAGCCAGAATTTTTTATCAAGTTTCTTAACATATGACACATCCTTTCTATATATTATGCTACGCTCCGAACCAGAAATAATCAAGCCAGGAGTGGAATATTACCACCCGCGCTAGAATAAAAACCCACACTAGCACAGATAGAACCTCATCGGAGCGTGGGCTTGCGAATCTGGTGTTCTCCCACTCCTCTCCCCTAAAGACCAACCGGGCTTGGCTCTCGCGAGTTTCAAGAGAGGCGAGAACACTGTCCCAATAGTCTATCCATCGGTGAGCCATGATTACCACGCAGAACCACAGTATGGATAAGATAATGCCGGCAAAGCACGCCAGACCATACGTCCAATTCACCGTCCCAATTCGTGTTATCACAAGTGAAAAAGCTGCGGAATTGATGAGGAAGAAAAGCTGATTCCTTGTCCACAGCAGGTTTGCTTCGTTATTCCTGATTGAGATGAGACTGGAGTACAGCAGGCGTTGCGTTTCGTTCATACATTGCTTCCTTTCTTTGTTTTAATTGTCAACGAACTATACCTTATTCATGCACAATATATATTGTTCGTTCATTGTCAAGCGCGAGAGTCGTATGCCCCTACCATGCAGTGGGATAGGGGAGTGCTTAGTTTTCAGTCTTTTGAGTACAAACCAGTGGAGGTAAAGGTTGCAGTAACGGGCTACGGCCAGAGCGATAAAACTCACATTAAGGAGATGGTGAAAAAACTCCTTCGTGTGGAAAAAGAAATCAAACTTGACGACGAGTATGATGCGATTGCGGTGGGACTGACACACCTTGCGGTGTACCGACAAAACAAAATGGGAGATTAAATTAAATTTCGTTGAGATCATGCCTAACCACACCAGAAGCAGTCATGATTCCTATAGCGTTAGATAATTTCTTTCTTCGTAGGTTCAGCTCATTAAACTCCTCTTCAGTTAAACCGCCGTCTTTATTCCAGACCCACACGCGTGTCCAAGCCCCATCAGACATATCCGATT
>MHRQ01000025.1:5001-20208 GCA_001821015.1 Candidatus Taylorbacteria bacterium RIFCSPHIGHO2_02_FULL_46_13 | reverse complement strand
ATAGACTTTTGGTAAGTGCGGCTTCGCCCCTTCTCTGCCCTCGGTTTCAAATATTCTTTCCACTTCTGAAAACAACGTTCTCAGTTCTTCAACACTCTCTTTGTGCGGCAAGTCTTCGGGCGTCTCGGGTGCTGGTTGATTAAAACCTTCTTTCATATACAAACTATAACAAGATTTTACTAGCTATGCCAGCTTAAGCTTAATCCTTACAAACCTATGTTTGCCAACACGAATATCAAGAGATTTTTCTACAACAAATTTTTCATCGGTAATGGTATCGCCACCGACAATTGAAACCGCACCTGCTTTTACCAATCTGTAAAATTCGCTCTTAGAAGGAACCGCGCCAGCTTTTATCAAAACATCTACCAACACTTCCCCTTTCTGTGCCTGCGCAACAGGAGCGTCAGCGGGCATTTCGCCTTTACTGAATGTTTTTTCAAAATTATCTGCGGCTTTGTTCCCAGCAGATGCGTCGTGATACAACGTTACAATTTCTTTTGCGAGGCCCACTTTTACATCGCGGGGATTCATCCCCTGCTCAAGTTTTGTTTTTAAAGCACCAATTTCTAAATCAGTCATTTTGGTGCAAAGCTCTAAAGCGGAAAGAATGATGCTATCGTTCCAACTCATTATTTTACCAAACATGTCGTCAGCGGTTTCATCAAGTCCCACCATATTACCTTCTGTCTTCCCCATCTTTTTTCCTGAAGGGTCAGTCAGTAGCTTGGTGGCTACCACAAAT
This sequence comes from Candidatus Taylorbacteria bacterium RIFCSPHIGHO2_02_FULL_46_13, assembly GCA_001821015.1. Classification (GTDB taxonomy): domain Bacteria; phylum Patescibacteriota; class Minisyncoccia; order Phycocordibacterales; family DSPV01; genus 2-02-FULL-46-13. The sequence goes on along the minus strand of MHRQ01000025.1, from coordinate 19,463 downwards.
TTTTCCTTATTCTTTAACTTTCGCATGAGTGTACGACCAGCAAGCATATTGAAAGTCTGATCATTCCCCCCTAACTGGACATCAACATCCATGGTCACCGCATCGTAAGCCTGAAATATTGGATACAAAAATTCATGGAGATAAATCTCCTTACCCTGCTTGATCCTATCTTGAAACATATCTCGCTCAAGTAATTGAGCAACGGTAAACTGCGATGCGAGGTCAATTATATCCCTAGGTTTTAGTTTATTAGTCCAGTTTTCGTTATCAAGGAATCGAACATTGGCCCTCTTTACATCCAAAATTTTACCGATTAGTTCTTTGTAGCTAGCAAAATTTTTTTTGACCTGGCCTGCACTAAGCGCTTGACGTGACAACAACTTCCCACTTGGATCCCCTATTTGACCAGTAAAACCTCCATAAAGAATTATCACATCGTGGCCAAGATCTTGGAAGGCCTTGAGCTTTAAGAGGTTTACGGCATGGCCTAAATGAAGCGTCGCACCAGTCGGATCAATGCCGAAGTATACTCGCAGGCGTTTACCTGACAAAAGCACTTTCTCCAACGCCTCACGCGACGGGTAGACGTTTGATGTGCTGCGCTCCAATAGCTCGCGCACCTTTTCTTTATCAGCGGACACGGGATTTGTAAAACCAAACATGGAACTACTTTATCATAAGTGGGTAAGTTTTACCTCACCAGAATGTCTTAAAATATGATATATTTTATATCTTCCACCTATGAAAAAACGGCACAAATATCACCGCATCACTAAACACAGCAAACACGTTGCCATGGTGATTCTTACTCTGGGTTTTATAGTGGCAGGCTTCTTTGTGCTCTGGATTGCAAGTTTCAAAATCCCCGACCTCTCGGGGCTTGAAGAGCGGCGGGTGAGCCAGTCTACAAAGATATACGACCGTACTGGAGAAGTCTTGCTTTACGATGTACATGAGAATGTTAAACGAACCGTGGTGCCGGTAGACCAAATTAGCCGTAATGTAAAAAACGCGGCTATTGCCATAGAGGACACCGAATTCTACCAACACCATGGCATCAGACCGCTGTCCATAATACGAGCGATCATTGCGAACTTCACCGGATTGGGCTACAGCCAAGGCGGGTCAACGATAACCCAGCAGGTGGTAAAAAATACGATTCTCACAACAGAAAAAAGTATCACGAGAAAACTTAAGGAGTGGGTGTTGGCCATCAAGCTTGAGCAGGCGATGGATAAAGAATCCATACTCGGACTCTATCTCAATGAATCCCCATACGGTGGAAGTATGTATGGCATCCAAGAAGCATCGCGAACTTTTTTCGGGAAAGACGCGGCAACGACAACTCTTGCGGAAGCTGCATATTTGGCCGCACTGCCTAATGCGCCGACGTATTTCTCGCCATATGGAAACCACCGAGATAAATTGGAGGCGCGGAAAAATCTCGTGCTACAGAAGATGTTGGAAAATAATTTTATAACACAGGAGGAATATGACTCTGCGAAAAAAGAGACCGTGGTGTTTGTACCGCAAGGAGAAACGGGTATTACCGCCCCACACTTCGTATTGTTTGTAAAAGAATATTTAGAGTCCCATTATGGCCCGCGGGCGGTTAGTGACGACGGGTTAAAAGTCATCACCACTCTTGATGCCGTGCTTCAGGCAAAAGCGGAAGAAATCGTCAAGCGAAATGCTCTTGCCAACAAAAAAAATTTTAATGCCGAAAACGCAAGCCTCGTTGCAATTGACCCAAAGACGGGGGGAATTCTTGTGATGGTTGGGTCGCGTGATTATTTTGACAAAGAAATTGATGGGAACTTCAACGTGACGATTGCTAAACGCCAGCCTGGATCTGCATTCAAGCCTTTTGTGTACGCAACAGCTCTAGTAAAGGGGTACACTCCAGACACCGTCGTGTTTGACGTTCCAATTGAATTTTCTACCTACTGCAATCCAGACGGAACTCCCATAAAACCCACCGACACGGACAAGTGTTACCAACCGGAAAACTACGACCGTATCTACCGCGGGCCCATCACCATGAGAAATGCGCTGGCACAATCAATCAACATTCCCGCCATTCAATTTCTCTATCTCGCTGGCATACACGACTCTTTGCAAGTGGCGCAAGATATGGGAATCACCACACTTACCGATCCAAACCGCTACGGGCTGACTTTGGTGCTTGGAGGTGGTGAAGTCACTTTGTTAGACATGGCTAGCGCATACGGCGTATTCGCGAGCAACGGCTCGCGGAATCTATACCAAGCCGTGCTCGCCGTATACGATAAAAATGGCGCGCTCCTTGAACAATTTGAGCCCTCACCTACGCAAGTCATAGACAAAGATATCGCCCTGCAAATTTCAGATATATTGTCAGACAATAAAGCCCGCGCGCCTGCGTTCGGCGATAATTCGGCATTGTATTTCCCCGGTAAAGAGGTCGCGGTAAAAACAGGCACTACAAACGATTACCGTGATGCGTGGATTCTCGGATACACCCCCTCAATCGTGGCCGGGGCGTGGGCGGGCAACAATAACAACAGCCCAATGGAAAAGAAGGTCGCAGGATTTATTGTTGCCCCATTGTGGCATGAATTTATGGCGTTTGCCCTCGCGAGCACATCCCCAAGCGAGCATTTTGAGAGACCCGCACAGAAAGACTTATCAGGTCTTAAACCTGTATTACGCGGCCTCTGGCAAGGAAACGACTCTTATTTCATTGACCGAATATCGGGCAAGCTTGCGACCCCGTATACTCCAGCCGAAACGAGAATTGAAAAAGTTGTTACGAACCCCCACTCCATACTCTATTGGGTAGATAGAAACAACCCACGAGGACCAAAACCCGAACAACCTCAAAACGACCCTCAGTTTAACTTTTGGGAATATGCCGTACAAAAATGGGTCGCACAGAACGGAGTATTATTAGAAATGAACACGGTGGCCCCAACAGGGTATGATGATATTCACGTACCCGGTACCTCTATAAGAATGTCAATCAACGGGGTAGACCCGAACAACACCTACAGCGCAGAAGACATCCTCAACGTCTGGATAAACGCGGAGGGAAGCTACCCACTCACAAAAGTTGATTTTTTTCTTAATGATCAATTTATAGGATCAAGTAGTAATTTCCCCTTCTCAATCTCTTTCACCCCCAGCACCATCTCAAATATTAGTGAGACAAATACTTTTAAAGTTGTCGGGTACGACACTGTCTTTAATAAAGGAGAGGCGGTTGCTGGGTTGAATCTTACATTTGGACCGTAAGAACACTGTTTTGCGCCAACCCCTTAGCGGATATCGCTGACCCGATCCGAAATACCACGACCTTTCAACAACTCAAAAATACGAGGCTTCTTTATGAGTACCTCGCTTCTAAGCACGGGGTGGCACGCAAGAAACGCCACTCCATTTTTTATGGTGATTGATTCTTCAGGGAAAGAAACCCCTAACACCTCCGATAAAATATCAGAAACATCTTTTTTTAGTTGAATACGGGTTTGTAGAAAACCAGTCGGGCGCGCGAGCAATAACCTTAATTCCTTCCAGTCCATCCCGTAGTGAAAATGGTATTGCTCAAGTGAGCTTACCGTTTTTGTTTTTAATCTTCTTGTAAATTTGACCCTTGTGCATACATTTTTTTATGCTTGCCTTCTACTCTACAGCGCCATTTTCACTACGGGATACGCCCATGCCCTTATTTATTCATAGGCATCACCAAATAGGTGAATGATTTGTCGCCGACACCGCGCAACACGAGAGGTTTGTGTATGCCGTTAAAACCAAGCATGATACTGTCTGAGGGGATTGATTGGAAGCAATCAATGATATAGCGGTGGTTGAAATTAATCATCAACTCTTCTCCTTTGAGTACCGCATCAAACTGAATCGTGTTCTTCCCCACGTGGGCGCTTTCTGATGTAACCTCAAACACTTTTTTAGCGGGTATCATTTTAAATCCTGTTTGGTGAAAAGACCCTGAGAAAATATTAGAAATTTTAAGCGCGGAAACGAGGTCTTGTTTTAGAAGAACCACCTCCGTTTTAAACTCCTGAGGCATAATTTGTTGGTAATCCGGAAAAGTTCCCTCAACAATCCGAGAGACAACATATAAACCGCTACCTGAAAACGAGACTTGGTTTTTGCCCACCATGATCTCCAAATCACCTTTATACCCATCAAAGACCCGAATAATATCAACAACATTTTTAAAAGGAATAAGGATATTTTGAAAGTCAGCCGGTTTTTTCACGAGAACTTTTTTTTCGGCCAGCCTAAATGAATCAGTAGCGACAAAAACGACTTCTTTATGCCCACCATAAACACACACGCTCGCGAGCTCGGGTTTCATAGAGGAGGTTGTTGAACTATACCAAACCGATTGCAACCCCTTAACAAAATCCTGACTAGGTAGGGTGACTGCCGATCCCTCACCTGCCTCAGGAATTGTTGGAAATTCATCAGAATTAAGTGTTTTTATGATGGTTTTGGTGTGTTTAGTAGAAACAACTAGGTTTCCACCAACAATCTCAAACAATATGTTTCCACCATCAGGGAGTTGGGATAGAAAACCCCCGAGGACTCCCGCAGGGACCGCAACCCTCCCTTCCATAAAAACACGAACAGGGAAACTTCCTTTTACCCCCAAATCAAGGTTAGTTGCGTTAATAAAAAGATTCCCATTCTCCACCTTTAATAATAAACAGCTAAGAATAGGTAAATTTTGATTCTTACCTGAAATTTTTTCTATTTTAGATACAAGGTCGGTTATCTTACTTTTTACACACTCAATCTTCATTGTTTATATAAAATTTTATTATTACTAAATATAGTTGTGTGGATATGTGTATAAGTTTTTAAACGTGATTTTTGAGGGGTTCTTTGGGATATTTTTTATAGGTAAGGTGGGGAAGAAGGGTGTTGATGTTTGTTGTGGTGTGTTTAGTATTTTACTGTTTTAGTTTTTAAATATACTTATCAACCGCTGATTCAATCATTATTCACATATTTTAAGTGTGTTATATCATCGCTCTAACTTGAGTAAGTTCTTGTGAAAGGGTCATATTTGTTTTGAGCTCATTTTTTATTTTGTCGCACGAATGAATAACTGTGGTGTGGTCGCGGCCGCCAAGTTTCTGACCAATTGAGGGAAATGAAATATTAAAATCCTCACGGAGGAGGTACATGATGATTTGCCGCGGGCGGACCACCTCTTTCCTCCGGGTTTTTTCATAAATACTGCTTTCTTCAATGTTGTAGAAATCAGCAACCACCTTAATAACATCTTTAACCGCAACATTTTTTTTGGGTTTACTGGAGTGCTTGAGGAGATTTTTTATTTCCAACATACTTAACTCTCTCCCTTTCAGTTGAGTTTGGCAGACAATGGAATTAACCACCCCCTCCAATTCGCGGACGTTTCCTTCCAAACTCGTCGCAACATAATCAACGATGTCAGCACTCATCGTGTGGTTTTGTTGGGAGAGCTTCTTTTGAATGATAGCTCTCCTTGATTCGTGGTCTGGTTGGGGGATATCCACGATCATACCCGCAGCAAACCGAGATTTTAAGCGGTCTTCCAGGTTTAGTATAAAATTTGGGTGTTTGTCGGAAGAAAAAACAATCTGTTTGTTATTCTCATACAAGCTATTGAAAAGGTGAAACAACTCCTCTTGGGTTTTTTCCTTATTTGAGAGGAATTGTATGTCATCCATGATAAACACATCATACTTTCTGTATTTATCTTTGAGCTGGCTGATTTTTTGTGTCTGTATCGCATTGACCAGTTCAGTGGTGAATCGATCGGCGCTGATATAAAATACCTTTTTTTCTTGATAGGTATTTTTAATATGGTTCCCGATTGCTTGAATCAAGTGCGTTTTCCCATGTCCGGTTCCTCCGTACAAAAAGAGCGGGTTGTACACCAGACCCGGTTTTTTAATAACCGCTTGCGACGCGGCATGCGCGAGTTCGTTAAATGTGCCGATTACCAACGAATCAAAAGTGTACCTCGGGTTTAGGTTGTCTTCGCGGTTTATATAGTACTCTTGCAGTGGTAACTCTTTGGTGGCCTGTATCGCAGAGGTGGCCATACCGGCCCGTTCAATTTCTTTAAAGACGCGGGACTCGCTTGAGATAAGATATTCAACATTTCTGACGTACTCACCGAAATTTCTAAGTGCCTTCAAAATAAGTTTGTGGTATTTGTTCACCAGCCAGTCTTTGACGAACGTGTTGGGGACACCTATATAAATAACGCCATCATCTTGTTTGAGGATGTGCGTGTCTTTGAACCACGTATTGAAATTTGCGCCAGAGACACTGAGTTCCATTTCGGCGAGCACATTGTCCCAGAGTTTTTTATTATCTATCGCGGGGGGCATTGAAGTTTGGTGGAACCATTATATACCCCACAGGAGTTTAGCAACCTTGCTAAAAATGGTCGTATATGTTGGTAAGTTGTTTATAGAATGTGGATATTTAATTTTCTAGTTTTTTGTGCGAAGTTGCCATTTTTTATTTTTTCATTATACTTTACGAGATATGTCTATTACCTATCAACCTAAAAAAAGAAAGCGCGCAAAAAAGCACGGTTTTTTAAGCCGTAATAAGACCGCAACCGGTAGAAGGGTGCTACGTAACCGTCGACGAGTCGGTCGTGCGCGTTTAGGACTCTAAAAGTATGCTTCCGCGCTCACGCCGCCTGAGCCGCACTGCCTTTGACCTCATACGCACCTCAACTCTCCTGGTGAGTAACCCGAGCGCCTCCCTACGCTTCCAGTGCCGTCGTGGCACTGTGCCGGGGCGTTTTTCTGTAGTAGTTCCACGTGCGGTTGATTCACGCGCTGTGGTACGCAATAGATGGCGTCGGAGAACCTATCGTATTATTCAACAAACGGCTGGCTTGGAAGGCATTGACGGGATTTTCTATATTCGCAAATCCAAAATAAACTCCTACGCGCTGATAGCACCCTCTATCCAGGATCTGCTCGGGCGAGCAATAAAACGTTGTCATACGTCCGCCCCTTGAACGTTAGGCCAAGTTCCGATACACTAGCTTTATGGGACACGGCTTCTTCAGTACGGTGTTTACACAACCCCTCTACAACGGGTTGATTTTTTTAATGAGTTTGGTGCCAGGGGCTGATGCAGGCCTTGTCATCATCATATTCACCATCCTTGTGCGGCTCGTTCTCTACCCGCTTTCAAAACGTTCTATTGAAACACAGCTCAAAATGCGTCAAGCGGAGGGCGAAATAGCGAGTATTAAATTAAAATTTAAAGACCGGACAGAGCAAGCGTCAAAAATCATGGAGTTTTATCGCACTAAGGGACTTAACCCCCTCTCCGGGTTTGTGCTCATCCTGGTTCAGATACCTATAATTTTTGCCCTCTACAATATTTTTCTCAAAAGCGGTTTGCCGCTAATAGATACCACCATGCTCTATGCTTTTGTACACGCCCCGCAGACAGTGAGTATGCACTTTCTCGGGCTTCTTGACCTCTCGGTGAAGAGTTATTCGTTGGCGCTTATCACTGCCGTGAGTCAATTTTTCCAAGTCAAGTTTTCCATGCCTGCCGCGAAACCGCAGGCTGCAGGAGATACGTTCAAAGACAATCTTGCGCGCAGCATGAATGTCCAAATGCGGTACCTCTTTCCTATCATGGCATTTTTTATCGTCTATAATCTTTCGGGTACGATTGCGTTGTATTGGACCACGAACAATCTGTGCGCGATAGCACAGGAGTGGTATATTCGCAGAAAATTCCCCAAAAAATAAATTCAGCTCTAGTGCTATTACTATGACCCAACACGAAAAAATAAAACACACTATAGAGGAGTTCTTAACGCGAATGGGTATCGCGTTTGAGGAGGTTTCTTTGGTAGAGGGGCAAGACCAACTGGCGTTTGTGATTAAAAGCTCTGAATCACACCTTTTAATCGGCTCGCGCGGCGCGCACATTTCGGCATTAAATCATCTGATTAAACGTATTGCGGGCAAACAACTTGAGAGTACCGATCAGCCTCTTAATTTTTATGTTGACATAAACGATTACCACGACAAACTCACACGGGAAATAAAAAACAAAGCGCACATCCTTGCCGAGCGGGCGCGGTCATTTAAAACAAATGTGGAGATGGAACCTATGTCCTCCTATGAACGGATGATCGTGCACACCTTTTTTGAAAATATCAAAGATATAGAGACGGAATCAACCGGTGTTGGCAGCCAACGGAGAATAGTCCTCAAATACGTCAGTACAGATGAAGGTGAAAAATTTTAGGTAGGAAGCCGCCCATTTTCATTTGTACGATATATCGTACAAAAGTAGAGAACGGGCAGTATGCAGGAGTCTGACTCCTGCAGATACGATCATCAATCCAATCCTCCAAATGAGGGCTGAGGGAGTTGCTTTAAAAGCTTGGCCCCATCAGGTCGAGTACCCACAAACTCAAATCCTTCTTGTTCATGAAGAGAAGATACTCCTCTTTACTATTGAGCATCGGATTGATGATGTCCATCGTTTGCTGTGCGACAGTTTGTGGGGAGAGTATCATACGCGTCTCACCGGTTTTTATATTGATTTTCCACACGCTGTCGGTAAAGGATGTTTGCCCTTGGTACCACGCGTCAGGATATTGTCCCGAGGAGATGTTGTCTGGCACGCCGCAAAACAAGGCTGTTTTATCCACCGGACCCCAGGCGCACTTTTCAGGGAGTGTAGCCACACCTATCTCGCTGACTTTTTGTTTTTGAGTATCAAGAAGTTTTAAGGTGAAGCTAGAGGGGATAGTTTCTGAATATAAGATAAAGGAGAGGGCGCTGTTAGGGAGTGTGGTTAAACCGTTAATACCGCTTAGAATTTTTCTGAAAGCCCCGGACGTAGCATCAAGAAAGTACAAGTAACCGGGGACGTCGGCGGACGGTTTGGTGGTAAGCGTTATCGTGCGTGACTCCTTCCACGAGACGAGCCATTCATGAGCGCTAGAGCTCCAAAGTTGAGCTTTCAGTGTACCGTTAGGGCTCGCCCGCGTGCCGAATGTTTCTTGCCCGGCCTTAACGAGATAAAAAATTCGGTCTTGCGTTGGTGAAACTGCAAGAGCGTTGATGCCACTCGCGAGAAAAGTCCCGTCTACTAATTTTTGCTCGGTGGAAGTTGCGCTGGGTTTAAGGCCTGCGTAGAACGTTTGTATTTCATCGCTTCCGTCTTTGAGGAAGCGCGCGATGACCCCGTCGCCATTTTGTACCCACACTGCCTCGTAGATTTTAGGTATCGTGGTATTAGAAATTCTATAGGGCGGTTCAGTGCGAGAAAGTTGAACTTCGTAAATGTGTCCGGTTGCCCGCTCCACGTAACGCACGAATGTCTCCGCGTTCTTTTCAAATATCGTGGCACCGGAGACCGGCAGTGAAGACAGTAAACGCAGACTCTGTTTGAATGTTTGAGGTTGGTTTTCGTATCCCGGCTGGTTTTGGTTTCCGGAGCTTGAGGGTGTGTTTGACGTGCCGGGCGCGTTAGGACTGATGGGGAAGACTGCGCTTCCTGGGACTTGCGGTTCCACGGGTGGTACGCTCCCCTTTCTAAAGAAGAAATAGAGTATTGCCAGCGCAAGTAACACAACCGCGATGACGATGATAATTATTGAAATTGCTCGATTTTTATTCATAGGGGTTAACTTCAGCTTGGATAAGGGTACACGTTTGAGTGATTGTTGCCCCTTCAGTTGGCAGGCTCAGGCGAGCTTCCTCTTGCCTGCACGCACCTTCGTCGCTCCATGTGGTTTTCTGAAGAGCGCCATAGCTACCATTTGATGTGCATGTTGTTGTGACGTCATATTCATCAGGCATATCAACAAGAGCACTCCGTTGTTCATCACACGTTATCTGACTGGTGTAACTATAGGTTTTTGCCGGTCGGTCGAAATATGTTCCCGCGCTTAGATCATTTGTAGTAATAATACTTCCGTATATGTAAGAACCTTGAGGTGGGACCGCGTATGCGATTTTTCTTGAGCATTGTGGGTCAGCTGTTCCAGGTTGAATATTAGATTTGGCCGGTAAAATTTGTGCCATGCATGTTGATTTAAGATTGTAGCGAATTCTAATAACTCTGCTTGCAGTGTTTATATACTGTAATTCCCAATCGTATGACTGCGCGACAAAATCCCACCGGGAAGCATAGTAGGAAAGAGTCCATTCGTAGGTTTGTGGAGCTGGCTCAATATTAATATTTGACGGCAGTGTCGGCACCGTATTTCCGAAATCTAAATTAGTGAGGTCTGGGTTGATGGTCTGGAGCAATAAAAACGACCCAAGTGCCAAGAGAAGGCCGAGCAGTGCGTTTTTTATGCCAGTTTTTGCGTCAGATTTATTGGTGACAACATCACTCATCATGTATTTCAGTCCGCTGTAGGCTATTGCAAGCACGGCAAGGCCTGCGGCGATGCCGATACCAAGGCGAAAAAGAAAGGGAATATAAGTGCCGGACGTTACTTTGGGGTCCGTTCCGGTGGTCAGTGGCGCCAGAGGCTCGTACTCGGTGGGTTGTGGCGCTGCTGCAAGGCCATATAGTGGAGAAAGGAGCATAACGGCAAGGACTGCTAGCATAGAAACAAAATGCAGAGTCTGTGAATAGTTTTTTTTCATCCCGTTAGAAATTGTCATTTTTTCTAAAATTATTCGTCAATACTGGATTCTCTATATTTCCACCATATTGGTTTAAAGCACTTCGCTGAATTTCTAACGGGACAAGTCCCCTCAAGCTGGTCTGTGCGGCTTCTGATGGGAGTCATTGGTTTGCCCCGAATGTTATATTAAAACTGTTATTTGCCCCGTACACCAACTTTTCCCCGTCAGTGACGTCCAGATTCACTGATGCGCTCCCCGCTTGTCCCGCTACATTGCGTACGGTCAAATAAGAGCTCCGAAAACCTTCCGATACTTTCCCGTTAATGCTCCACTCATAGGTTAATTTAGTACGGCTTGTTTCTCCAAAGAAGTATGGGAAGGCTTCAATCGTGGCCTCATTACCCACCAACGCGAAACTAGTGGCGATGACCCTATTAAAAAGTATGCCGTAGAGAGGGTTGTTCTCATAGACCAGGGCAAGAGGGTCTACCGGTTCAATTTCCACAACTCCTTCCGCGCTTTCTAACCCGCTCCTACTAATAGCGGTAGCGCTGATAGTAAGCGGTGGTCGCAAAACAGGGCCATTGACGTTCAGTGTGTTACGCCCGAACCCGGAAAAATCTCCCAACACCTGGCTGCCCATGCTCCATGTAAAATTTATATCTCGGGCACTGATTCGCTGTCCCTCACTGTCAACAAACTCTGGCATAGCGGTAATTTTTATGGGATCCAGCTGTGTGTAGAGAGCCTTGCCTTTATAAAATGGCGGAACTGTTGATAATGCTTCCCAAATCAAATCAAGCGTCGCAGGGCGAATGGTGATGCTTTCTTCGTACACCGAACCGTCGGGAGTTTGCACCACGACGCCCACGGTAACCGCACTGCCGGCTTTACCAACATGCAAGGCGTGGGTTGTTTTTCCTACACCACTTTCTGACAGTTGGTCATCTTCCAGCCACCCGATAGTTGCTTTGCGTAAATCAGTATCGGCGGTAAGTACCTCAACCGTGACATTACTGTCGGGTTTTGGATTCTCCGGAGTGAGTACCAGAAAGAGCGGAACCGGTGACTGGGGTGGGGGGCCAAAATTCTGACGTTGTGCTGATGCTGTTATCCCCACAAAAAACACCCCCAGAACTGTTAGGGAAAGAATAATCGTACTAATCTTCTGTTTCCTATACATACAAATATATTCTACCACAGTGGTGTGAGGCAAATTACATGAATGTGCATATGTCTAGGCCACGTGTTCTATTCTAAGGTTCGGCCTCGGCTGTGGCTTCTATTAAGATGGAGACGTTGAATTTTCGTCTGTCTCACCCCCCCTAATGAATTGCTGGCCTTTGCGAGCGCTTTCGCCGTACGTATCTGTGTGTGACTTGATTTCTTGGCGATAATCGGCCCCGTGTTGGCGTAGTTTCTCAATCCGCGCTCGTGCGGAATCCCCCCCTGTCCCCACGGATAATTCATGGTCAATACCTTCCGGTCTCGGCCTTGGTTCTTGAGGTTGGCCGGGTAACGGTGGCGGCTCTCTACGTTGTCCTGGGATTGGTGGTGGTTCAGCACGTTGTCCAGGGAGCGAGGATGGTTCAATAGTACCCCCTGGCCGAGATTGGATATTTTTTGTTCCACTTGCAGGGGGTGTTGTCGGCTGATTAGAAATTACAGGTGGCCTTGAGCTTCCCGCACCGGCTATGACCGGAGGTCTTCCGCCACCTGCACCGGAAATGACGGGGGGCTTCGCACCTCCCGCTTGAGAAATGACTGGCGGCACGGCACCAGGTGGAACTTTTTTAGGCCCGCTCCCGCCGCTTAGTTTCCCTGCCACGGCGCTCGCCGCTGTCGCGGCGAGCCCGCCAAGTTGTCCCTCTTCCGCCTTCACCGACAACATGATTAATACCACGTCTAGTGTCCACAGCGGTGCTCCCCCTATCACGGGTATCCACTCAAGTAAAAACCCGCCAAGCAAAATAAGAACTCGTGTAGGTGTTAATTTGATACCCCGCATGAGGCAGTACATGAACAACGAGTATCCTACCGCAATATCAATCAGCACATTTGCTATGATCCCGAGAAGTGTAAGTACCACGGTAAAATCAAGTGCGGTAACTCCAAGCTGTACAAGGTCCATCATCCCCACAGCCCCCATGACCAAAAACCACTCAAAGTTGCTTATGTTACTTTTTGTTTCTTCTTCACCCATACGATTTCTTTACACTCAATTAACTGTTGCTCCCTTCCTCGTCTCGGCCGCGAGCTCTTCTTTCGCGCGTTTGATAGCCAATAATTGAGACGGGTCGGAGGTAATAATCTGGTCTTCGGTGTACGAGGCGATTGTTTTGATAGCGACATGCTTCAGGCCCAGAAAGAAAATTCCTTCTCCCACATCGGATTCCAACAGCAGATATTTTTCCTCGTCGGTGAGATTGAACACTTGCTTGATGCGCTCAATAGACGTAGGAGATTGCTTCAAAAGCATCTGAATAGACGAGTTGGTGAGAATTGGGAGCCCGTACGATGACTTCAAAAAGTCATCCACATCCTGTGTGATGGTCGCCAAACCCAAAAAGTATTTGCGGCCGCGTTTTGCCAGCGATAAGAGGAATGACGCGGTGTCATCGGATTTCATCATCCACCACGCCTCATCAATGACGAGCAATCGCTTGCGCAAATTGCGCCTAATGGCGTTCCAGATGAAGTGCATCACGATGTACATCGCGACGGGTTTGAGCTCGTCTTCCATGTCGCGGACTGAAAACACAATGAATTTGTTGTTGATATCCACATTGGAGGGTTGGTTGATGAAACCAGACCAGGTGCCTTTGGTATATTTTGAAATTTTCTGAACGAGCGACTCGCTTCCTTCCATACCCGAAAGTACAAGCTCAAAGTCAGACATTAAGGGTGGCTGGGCCTCTGAAAAATCTGAATCGGGGGTGATGTCTTTGAGTGCGTATGTTTCACTGATGGCGCGGTCAATGAGCGCGTCTTCTTCGGGTGAGAGGCCTCCGAGCATGATGCGAAACAGCCCCACAAGATTGATGATATTGGAACGCAGCACATCAGAGGCCGCTTCCCCTTCGCGCGCTACGGGCAGGTCAAACGGGTTGATATGGTGCTCGGAATTGAGCGAGATATTGAAATATTTACCCCCGGTCATTTCCGAGAGATGCTCGTATTCTCGTTCGGGGTCAATGACGATGACATCGGTATCAAACATGAGGGTTCGCAGGATTTCCAGCTTGGTCGCGTAGGATTTTCCAGAGCCTGACTTCGCGAAGGTGATGGAGTTGTAGTTTTCAAGCGAGAATCGGTCAAAGAGCACCAAGGATGAGTTGTGTCGGTTGATACCATAGAGGATTCCTTTATCAGACGTAAGGTCAAATGAGATGAATGGAAAAATACTTGAGATCGGAGAGGTGTTGAGTTTTGAGTGCACCCCGAGCTCATCGTTTCCCAAAGGAATGGTGCTTCTGAACCCGGGTTCTTGCTGAAAGAGCGCGGGTTTAAGGTATGTCAGGCGTGCGTCAAGCATCGTCTTTATTTCTGTCTCAAGTTTATCAAGCTCCGTTTCGCTGTCGCCATACATGGTAATGTACAGTCCAATCTCAAACAGTTTTTCTGTTGCTTGTTGCAGTTGGTCGCGGAGGCTTTCAAGGTCTTGGTGAGCCGTATCAAGTTTCGGGTCGCGCACAAGGCCCTTTTCTTCGCGTTCCATGATTTGACTTTGCACCTCCGCGACTTTTTTCTGGAAGGTGCGCAGGATCGCCGCGGTATCCACGGGGTGGATATGGATGCCCACATCAAAGACTTTATCCAAATTCA
>MHRQ01000025.1:0-4987 GCA_001821015.1 Candidatus Taylorbacteria bacterium RIFCSPHIGHO2_02_FULL_46_13 | reverse complement strand
CAATTGTCCGTCAGGTATCGTGGATATGAAATGACAAAAAAAGTCCGAGCGATTTTCTCGCCGAGATTAAGTTGCTTCGGGCTTATTTTAAGCGCGCTTGGCGCAATGATATCTCTAAGCTCCATAGCGGCCGCCTCATACACTTCTCCTGGCAATATGGAGGAGAATTCAGGTTCCTTTTTTTTGAAAAAATCAAGAATAGACATACAAAAAAAGCTTAGAGCTTAAGGCTTAGCGCTTAGAGTTTTAGACTCCAGCTTGGCGAGCATAGCGCGTAGCATTCTAAATATTTCTGCTGTGGCCTGCTCTATTTCATTATACATCCCCTTATCTCCATACGATAACGAACGCGCAATCTCTATTTGTGTCTCCAGTTCTGCGCACGAACCGAGCGCGATGTGTAGAAATTGGCAGAAATCTTTTCTTGTTCCACGAGATCTTCCCTCGGCGATATTAGATGGTATTGATACTGCACTGCGCTGTATTTGTGATGTAAGTCCGAACATCTCATGTTTAGGGAATGATGTCGTCATTTTATATATAACCGTAACTAACGCCATAGCTCTTTGCCAGACGATTAGTTCTGTATGTGACGATATCGTTTTATGTTCCACTTCTTTTATTTTTCTAAAGCCTTAAGCGTTAAGCTCCAAGCATTAAGCTCTTGTTTCCCCTTGTTGCTCAAGTGGCATCGGCTTGTCCGCCTCGCCTGGGTTAAATAGTTTGTAAAAAAGCTCAATAACCTCTTCGGAACCCAGATGAGCCGTCCGTAGACCGCACCGAATCAATCCTTGTTCTACGACGGCTATGCGCTGTTGCAACTGCATTTTGTTTTCTTGAAAATTATCGCTCTCTTCCCCCGCGGCGCTCGTCGGCTTTTTTTTAGAGAAAAAACCTCCCACCGCTTGCATAGGGTTTTTTTTGATTGACAACATTGTGGTGCTGAAGGGAATCACCACAAAGAATGTTTTGGTCATGATATTGGTATTGTCGGTAAATGTTTTGATGAACCCGATGTATTCCCGAGTTTGTATTTTCATAAGCTCGTTTGACTGCACTTTGTAGCGTTCCTCCAAAAGCGCGAGGTAGGGTTTGATATTCATCTTTCTGGATTGCAGAAAGATTTGCACCGAAAAGTCTAACGAGTTAAGAAAATTTTGGAACTGGCTGATGATAGCCATTTGGTTGTCTTCGGACTGCAGGGCAAAGTTGATGGAAGAGGTGATGAGTAGTGCCCGCAGTGACCCATCGGAAAGCACCAATACCCCATCCCGTACTTCTTTAATCGGGACGAAATCCTGGGTTGCTTTTGCGGATGTTTTTGCCATAGAAAAGAAAGCTTAGAGCTTAACGCTGAGGGCTTTTGGCTTTAAGGTAAATGTACAACAAGCTATCTAAATTACTATGGCAGGACATAGCAGTATTATACCTCGTGTTTTCCTAAAGCTCTAAGCATTAAGCCCCAAGCGCTAAGCTTCCCTCTACCTTCTGCACCCTCTATCCTAACCCCTCGCTTTCCCCTATTCATCCTCCCCTTCATTCTTCCGTACATCAAGGCTCCAGGTGAGATCTTTGAGCTTGCTCCCCGCAAGCTTTGGCACTTGCATGCGCTGATAATTTTCCGCAAGCACCGAGGGCTTATTCGCATTATGTTCGGAACGTTTCCAGAGATACAGGCGCGGTCCGACGAAGTATTTGAAAAAAGATTCAACCATCTGTATGAAGGGTTTATTGTTCACTCGGTAGAACGCAAGCGCAAGGGAGAATCCCGCGACGGGGATAATTGCGATGATAGCCAGAAAGCGAGGGAGCAGGCGCAGAAGAACAAAACTTACCCCGATTCCGCCGGCAATATAGACAAATTGCTTGAACGTGAATGGACCGAATACGTGGTCCTCTACATCAATAAATTGTGGAACTTGGAATCGCATGGAAAACAGCTTAGAGCTTAATGCTGAGGGCTTGGTGCTTTAAGGCAAACGCACAATAGTTGTCTATATTGCCATGGCAGAACATAACACTATTATACACGTTTGATTTGTGCACAGTAACGGGTGCAAGCAGTTATAGACGCTTTGTCCTTTCTGGAAGCCCTAAGCTCCAAGCTCCAAGCCCTAAGCTTTTTGAGTTTTAAGCTACTCTAGCGGCTCACGGTATGGGTCGCTGTTATAGGGTGCCTGCGCTTTTTGTGGAGGCGTACTGGGCTGTGGTGGTTGTCCTCCTGAGTCGAGGTTGTCTATCTCGTTGGCGGTATGAATCGTTGAAGGGTCTTCAATCCCTCGCAGAATTTCTTCGCGATTTAACTCCGCCTCGTTCTCGTATGCAGTCGCTTGTGTTGCAGGTTGCCATTTCGGGGGTATCTGATTCCCCCGACTATCATCAACGTCAAGGTCGGACCTTGACGTTGAAGTGTGTGTGGGCTCGAATCTAGGAGGTGTGGGAGGAGTTGCAGGCCGAGGCGGGGTCGGTTCGGGTGTTTTAATTGGTGTAGGTGGAATTGGAGGAGCGGGGGGATGCCGTAGCGTGTCTTGGAGCACTGCCGAAAGAGGTTTTGTCTGTACTGAAGCTTTGACCTGCTCAAGTTGCTTGCGCAATCCCACATTTTCTTCAAGCTCTGCCGCGAGGGGTTGTTTTGGAGTAGGTGTGGTGTTTGCGATGCTGTAGAGTTTTTTGAGTTCATCGCGAACGGGTCGGAAAACTTGCTCATTGATTTCTTGGCAGGCTCCGCGTGCTTTGTCCTCTGTAACCTCAAGCGCCTCCGCGGTTTTTTCTATAAAATCGGGAGGGTGTAGCAGACCGAGCAACACGAATATGGTTTGCAACTCAAGCACTTCAGCTTTCTCCGGCGATAGACCGTTTTTTGTTGCAATAGCAGTCACTTTTTCCGTGAGAACGGGCGAAAGAATTGCTTCCTGTAGCACCTCTGGCAGACGGGTGAATGATTGAAAGATTATTTTTGTAGATTCTTTTCTGTTCATTTGGTTTCTCCCTGTGATGCTATTCTTCTATCTCTTCACCGAGCTCTTCTTCTGCAGCCTCAATCTCTTGAGGTGACGCACCTTCCTTGCGCAGCTTCCTGAGTTCTGAAAACTTATCTTTCATTTCCTCGGTTGTTTTCTTACCACCCTTCTTTGACTTAAGAACTCCTTTCCGCGCTTGTTCTGCGACATACTCAGTCCATTGGGGTGGTGTAGAGGGTTGTGTGACGGAGGAGTGTATCTCTTTTAAGTCTTCGAGATCATACTTGAGTGTTTTTAGCGTGTCTTCTAGTGCTGTGGTATTTTGTCCTTTCTCTTTCATACCTTCAATCTTTTCTGTCATCTTCTCAATCTTCTTCTCCACATCCTTTATTGCCTTCACTATTTCCTCTGCCCCGCCACTTTCTGCGGGAGGTGTCGGTAGCGGTGTGCCACCAGATGGTGCTCCAGCCGTAGGTGGGCTCGCGAGAGGTGTGCCTGGTGTTCCTCCCCGGGGCGGGGGAGGTGTTGGACCACCAGGTGGAATCACGGGAGGCACTGCTCCTGGAGTTGGCGACGGAGGTACGTTAAATACACGTCTTCCCCCAGGTCCAGTTCCTACCGTAGTGCCTGTAGGACCTCCTGGAATGCGCACCACTGGAGGAACAGGCTGTGGGCTCGCGGGAGGTGTCGGTGTTCCTCCATGCGTTCCCGTAGAGCCACCAGTTGGTATCACAGGAGGCACTGGTGTTGGGCCAGGAGGGGGTGTTCCGAAACCAACATGCTGGACAAATCGTTTCGTCTTCGCATCTTTTTTAGCACGATATTGGTCATATCCGCCGCTCACTGCTTTTGAGCCAGTGACTGTAGTCGCCGCGCCATACAGTACCCGTCCGATTCTGGGATTATTTCTAGCGAAGCTTTTGAATGTTTCACTATCTGTTATAGCTCTAAGGGGTCTTCCAATACCTTGTTGTCTTGTCTTAGTGCCCACCCACTTCGCGGCGGCTTTGCTGGTGTTCATGATGGCAGAGGCCCCATGCAAACCGATTGATTTTGAGACGATAATAGTGCCTATCAAAAGAATGATGATGAAGGTGTAGTTGAAGATAACTGAAAGACTTGCGCTCTCCCCGCTAAATACATTTGAGAAGGTAGCGTTGTTGCTATCCCCGGGCAGACCCGGCAGGCCATTTGACGCCGTGGAAATTACCACATACAGCATTGCCAACCACACGGGAGCAAAAATCGCATTGTTGATGAGCGCTTTCCACCACTGATCCCACGCGCTCTGCGTCCGGGGGAGAATGCGCGCGATGAATGCCAGCGGGGATATCATCATCAAAAACATCAGCGTGATGATTCGTATGAACAGTAGAATCGCGCCGGTCGCAAAAATAAAGGCGGTGATGAGCATAACCACTGAACCCATGGCAATTTTTATGAGGAACGCACCGATCTCGTCGCTTTTTGTCAGCAGTTCTTTTGACAAGGACGATGCGGTCGCGTCTGCGTCCCCGGTAGCTTTGTTGGGGCTGTAAATCGTCGCTATCTTCATGGCATTTCGTAGCGCCGCACTTGGGCCTTTATAGGGGTCCTTCGGATCATTTGACGGAAGGCTTTGTAATCGGTCGTAGAATTGCAGTGCCACGACGTTTGAAACATCTACGATCGCTTTCGTGATGAAGAGGCTGAAGTTAATCAGAAATGCCGTGACGATGACGCTTACCAGCATCTGTTTTGTGTTCGGGAGATTCAGTATTGTCGCAATCGCAATGTAGAGCAGTACGAAAATGAAGACCATGTTAGCAAGGTCGCGGAAGACTGCCCACCCCGCATCAACCACGTTCATTTGTCGCAGTATGTCAGCCATGTGAATCGTAAAATACATAGACATGTCCAAGAGCTTGCCCGCGAGCCACACGAGTTGTGACATGGCGGCAAGGATAAAGTTGCCAATAGTTCGCGCAAAATTGGTTAGTGCTTCCGAGACACAAGCACCAAGACTGAGTACACCGCAGGTTGATGGT
>MHRQ01000024.1 GCA_001821015.1 Candidatus Taylorbacteria bacterium RIFCSPHIGHO2_02_FULL_46_13 | reverse complement strand
CCAAAATATGCATCAGAGTTGATTTACCTGAACCTGACGGCCCCATAATCGCGATAAATTCGCCGTCCTTGATAGTAAAAGAAATGCCCTTCAGAGCTTGAAACGCGGTATCGCCAGACCCGTATGTTTTTGTGATGTTATTGATTTCAATCATGCTTTTAGAAACGAATTCCTGTTCCACCAAAGCCACCGCTTCTTGCATTAGTAGCGGGTGTCGTATTACTTGTCGCGCTTCCTGTGACGGTACGGGTCACAATCTGTTGACCTTCTTCAAGACCAGAGAGTATCTCGACATTCGTATCGTCGGATATGCCGATTGTTACTTCGACTTGTTGGGGCGCAATATTTGAAACTACTCCTTGATTTCCTCCTGTCTCCGGCAGAGCTGGATTGAATACTTGAACATAACTAATCCCATTTAGCGTTTTTACGCCACTGGAAGAAATCACGAGTACATCTTGCCGTACGTCAGTTTGAACTGAGGCATTGACCGTCATACCGGATTTAATCCTCTCATCTTGGCTATCAAATCCTATCTTTACTTTATATGACACAACTCCTTGGGAAACAGTCCCAACCGCGTCAATTTCCACAACTTCGCCCGTAAGCGTAAGCTCCTCAATAGCGTCAAACGTAAGAGTGGCTTTGTCGCCGAGATTAATCTTCGTTGCGTCGACTTCGTTAAGAGAGAGTTGGGCAATTTTTTGATTGGTGATCAGTGTCGCTACCGTGCTACCGGTTGAAACCGTATCGAATCTTTTGAGACTCAATGCTGCAATCGTACCGGCAAACGGAGCAGTGATAGTGTAATGTGCCAGATCATCTTTTAACTCTTGCAGATTACGTTCCTGATTTACGATACTCTGAGCGCTCGACTGGAGACTTATAGGATTATCGCCGCTTGAGTTGCCAATTTTATATATTTCAATGGAACGCTCATTATCCCGAATACTCTTCTTTGCAGAATCAAGCGATTTTTGCTGATTGAGAAGCGCGCTTAAATTACTATTGGTAGTTAAAAGATAGCCACGGACATTAGTGCGCATAGTCGTGATTGTAGAGCTCACAGTTTGATTATGCGTCGTCGCATCGTCAACAACCGCGTCAAGAAAATTTAGGTCGCTCTGAAGAGCTTGCGCAATGGCCGTGGTGGTGTCAAGAGATGATGACAGTAATTTCTCGAGGTCTCCGCTCTCCGAGTATCGGGTCAGTATCTTATAATCCAGTATCGCTTTTTCGTATTTTGCACGAGCTGTCTTATAATCCCTTTCAGCAACATCCGCGAATGTTCGTACTGCCGAGTCTGAATCGCTTACGTTGTTTCTAAATACGTCAATGTTCCATTGGCTTTTACTCAAGTCGTACCCAAAAAGAACATTCTGCATGCCCGTGACAGCCCCGGGCAAATCAAGATAGGCATTGGAAAGGGTGTTATAGGTGTCGTTATATATGGTTTTAAGATTCGCCTTTGCATCCTCAAGTGCCTCAATAGATTTCTCGTAATCAATCGGCGCTTGCGCGGAGTCTTTTTGATATTGTAGCTTTGCTTCTGTAAGCGACGCTTCGGCATCTGCAATATCCTGTTTCGCTCCTGTCGAATCAATAGACGCAAGTGCTTGTCCAGCACGCACGACATCTCCTGCTTTTATACCTACCCAGGTAATATCACCTGCCGCTTTAGGTTTTATATCTATTTGATCCAGCGTTGTGACCTGGCCGCTAGCTCCGACAGAGGCAATGATGGTACCTTTCTTAACTGCACCGAGAACAAAACGAGTCTCACTGTCAGGTGATACAAAGATGCTGTAAGTCCAATACCCTCCAGCAACCAACATGATTGTAATAACGACACCAATGATTTTGTGTCTCTTTGTAAAGTTAGAAATCTTTCTGACAATTGCGTGGGTGAGAAGATTTTTCATGGTTTTCGTATATTAAGCTCCTCAAAATTAGGAGGTGGTGGTAAAACACGAATAAGCTTGGCTTCAATCTGCGAATTATCGTTTGGAGAACCGAGGATTACCGTAAAATCGTCTACCTTGAGATCGGACGAGGACAAAGTAGTATCAAAACGCCTGATGCGGGTGCCATCTCCAATCAGTATCACTTTCTCAATATCATCAGGTCCTGTTACTACAAATGTCGGAAGATTGATACTCACTATTTTTCCCGCCACGCCATGTCCCTCAATGAGACCCCCGGGGAACGGACCGCCCCTGCTTGCAAAGAATCTCTCGCCCGGTCCGGCATTACCGAAGGCGCGATAGTAGTTGTCCCCAAAACGGTATGTAAAAGCTGCCTTGCGATATCCGACAAACATACCTGCCTGAAAGATGAGAAGTGTGAGAACAACTGCACTGATTCCCATCAGTATGCGCTGAAATAATCTGGATTGAGCAAATTCTTTGAGATCCTGGTACATGAAATTATAAATGTTTAGGTATTAAAGACCCCTTGCGCAGATTGTTCGCAAAAATCCTGATTGAAACAAGAAGAATACCGATGGTTATGAGAGAAACCGTAATCCCTATAAATGGAGTTGCTTCGGCGAGAGATAGGACAAATTCTCTCCAATACGTAAAGATGATGTCTGGGTCTGAAAACAAAAGTGAAAAATAATCGTAAAAGCTCGATTGGTAAAATCCTCGCAGCATATATCGGACCGAGAATACGGTGCCGAGAACAGAGAGGGGTGCGACCGTAACAGACACAAAAAGAAACGCTCGCGCGCGACGGCGTTCCTCTTGGCTTATTCTGACCAGAATATTTCTCCGGAGTTGTGCAAGTGGTTCGATCTTTTCACTTTCCCTCATACTTACACATACGGAAAGAGGGCGTATTTTGGTGCACCTTTATATATCAACGGAATGCCTCTTTTTAGGCTGGTTCCACTTGGAGCAATCTTCTAAGTAAAGCGAGTGCCCTACGATGCTGGCTCTTTACTGTATGAAGGGGTCTGCGCAAGATCTCTCCAATCTGTTCAAATGTAAGATTGCTCGTATACCTGAGATCGAGCACTTCTCTATAGTGCGGATCAAGTTGCTCCAAAAGCGCCCCAACAAACTTGGCATCCTCAGCTCGCGCAATCAATTCGTCGGGTAACAATTCGTTATCCGCAAGTGTGTCAAGAAGTTTGTTGCCCTGCTCATTTTCGAAAGAAGAGATCGCGGGCTCTTTTTTCTGACGCAACCAATCGATCGCGGTATTTCGCGTAATAGCAAAAATCCATTTTTGAAAGTTACTTCCCTGACGATATCTCCGTATATGTTTCCATGCTTTTATGAAAGAATTTTGTGCGATATCTTCAGCCGCTTGGGGGTCACGGGTAAGTCTGAGAGCAAAAGTGTACACATCGGAAAGATAGCGATCAACAAGAAAACCAAGAGAATTATCATCTCCTTCTAAGTAGGCAGCAATGAGTTGTCCGTCGTCATTCTGCATTTGCATTGATTATAGCAAAAAATCACCCATTCGGGTGTTTTTTTGCTCTGGATACGGCGCTCAGCCGGTATGCAATGTCGGGGTGGAGGAGCCTATGCGTGTCAGTCACCTGACTTAGCATAGGCCTACTGCGGGACTTGGACTCGAACCAAGATACTCGCCTCCAAAGGGCGATGTCCTACCATTAGACGATCCCGCAGGTATGCGCACGATAACGACAATTTTCAAGGAAACCAGATGAAACATAAAGCAGTTTATGTTTCATTCCCACCCTTAGACGAACCCGCAATAAAAAATAAACGTAACCCCTTTAGCTTAGAGCTTTTAGGGACCAAAGTAAATGTTGGAAATATCACCACGAATTTGATAACATCATTGACGTACCGACATGACAGAACAACTAGAGAAAATCCCCACTTCACCCTCCAAAAGGGTGTTTGATGTTTTAGCAAGCATGCTTTTAATCGCGCTACTTTTCCCCGTGATGATCTTCCTTTTGCTGGGTATTCTGGTTGAATATCTGCTCTCCTCCTCTGCACGCGGGCCTTTGCTCTATCACGAAACTCGGATTTCTCAGGGTGTGCCTTTCACGCTTTACAAGGTTCGTACCTTTAAGCTAACGTCACTTGCAACCGCGCACTCAAATGGAATCATCAATACGAAAGAGCTTGAACGAGACTGGCGCACCATGACCGTCATGGGCCTTGTGTTGCGCCAAATTTATCTGGATGAATATCCTCAACTATTTCTGGTGTTACTGGGAAAGATGTCTCTCGTAGGACCACGCCCCGTCAATCCGGCAGAATACCAGCGCGGGCTTGCCGGTGGAATTCGCGCGAAGGCACTCCTGCGGGCTGGAATCACGGGACGCTTTCAAACGCACAAAGCGGGCAAGTATGGCCTCAATCAAGAGCGCGTAGATATGGAATACGCCGAGTTCTGCCGCAATCATCCCGGATGGAAAATCGTTCTGCATGATTGCAGAATTTTGAGCGAAACCGTAGTAACAATTTTCCGCGCCGAGGGTGTCTAGGTACGAGCAAGCACTTTCATGAGAGCTAGTTCCAAAGGCAATTCGGGAATGTATGAGCGGCCTATTTGATCGTAGGCGTCTAACAGCGAGAGAAGCAAACTCTCGTTTATCCCGGATTCTTTTTTAGCAGACCGTCCGGACAAAAACTCAAAATCCTCACCCGATAATTCACCCTTTATTTTATCCTTGAGGCGTGGCGCATACCGCAAGAGAAGTACGAAACGAAGTTTGCGCAACAAGAGCTTGCAAAACACACGCGCATCCGTATTATTCTGCGCCATTTTACGCACAATCTCCAAAGCATTTTCAATACTACGTTCATCAATCGCCGCTACCAGATCATTAATAGACTTCCCCCTTGGCGCTCCCGTTACCACTTCTACTTCTTCAATTGAAACCTTCTTGTCACGCGAGGAGCTGGTAACTTTTTGCAAAATTCCCAAGGCATCGCGGAAAGACCCTTCCGCCAAGAGCGCGACGAGATCAGCCGAGGAAGGTTCAAGCGAAAATCCTTCTTTTTTAGCTGTTGTTGCAACTACCTCGGCGAGCATTTCTTGACTTGGCCGATTGAAAGAAAAAATCTGACAGCGAGAAATAACCGTCTCCGGCAACTTTTCCACTTCGGTTGTCGCGAGAATAAAAATCACATGTTTCGGTGGCTCTTCCAGAGTCTTTAACAGGGCATTAAACGCCGACTTGGAAAGCATGTGCACCTCATCCACGATATATACTTTGTATTTTGAAGAAAATGGTGAAACATTAACGGATTCATTGAGAGAGCGCATGTCATCCACGCCGGTGTTGGACGCGGCATCAATTTCATACGTGTCATCCACCGTCGTACCAACCTCGCGCGCAAAAATGCGCGCGACTGAAGTTTTACCCGTACCACGCGAGCCGGCAAAGAGATACGCATGCGAGATACGCCCAAGTTTAATAGAGCCTTCTAAAACAGACGTGATGTGCTCTTGTCCGAGCACTTCTTTAAAATTCTGCGGCCGATACCGCCGGTACAGCGCTAAATCTCCTTCCTTCATTTACCCTAAAAACTTTTTACCTATTAAAAAATTTGCTCAATATCTTTCTCAGATATGTACGACCCCCAACGCGTTTTCAAATACTGCTCACGCTTAAACGCATCATGTGAGTTCAATAACACTTCATAGTATATCAGTTTAAATGGTACTCGTTTCTTGCTCGAAACAATTCTTTTAGCATTGTGTAATATAAAATGATTCTTTAGGTTATGGGTACAGCCAATATATACAAGTCAGCATCTTTTTCGCTCTGTAACACGCAAACATATTGCATAATGTGTAGGTAAAAAGTTTACAGGGTGAAGTATACCACCCCACAGTAATTTTGCAGGAGAGCCTCAAGGCTGAAGACCTCACGCACGAGACATCACTGGTCATACTCGCCATGGCAAATATTGCTTGGAGATTATTGAAATTCAACAACATTATTTAACATAGCTATAGCTATGTTAAATAATGTTACCTATTATACGAAAAAAGGACGGCTAGCTTGTGCCGTCCTCAACTGAAACTACACTTAAGTAGCAGATTCGGCCGAAGCCGATCACCTCCTTTCAGGAACGTTGTTGCCTGTGGCTAGAAACGGTAAACCAATGTCCTGTCAGAGAGTTAAAGAACCTCATGCATTCACCTCCTTTTTAAAGTAGATTTTTCAGGTCAGCTAAACCAATGTCATCCTAGCATGTGGATGAAACACGTGCAAATGAAACTGTGTAAAAAAGAGAAGGGGCAGAAGAGTTGGTTAACGGACCCGGGATTTTCTCTCCTGCCCCTCTTGGCCTAGAAAAACTGATCTTCCAGCATAGGAAGCCTCCTTTGTTTAACCACATCCGTGTTGGTTAATGGAACATCAGATGCACTCACATCCAAGAAGTAGAATACAACTTCAACGCAAATCGTGCGAGATGTTTTATAGGCAATAAAAAACGGGACGAGCTCACATATAGCACTCGTCCCGTCTGGCGGATTTCTCCCGCCGGTGTAGGTTTAACCTACGTGTGTACTTTCATGGCGATCCTTTTCGTTGGCGCCTTGCGCGGGGAACTGCTTCATCCTTAATGCTAACATAAATCAAGGCAAAGTCAATACCCGCACCATAAACACCCACAGGATGGCTCTAAATAAGGGTTTTGAGACGTTCCCCTACAATTTCCTCTACTTGTACCAGGTTCTCCGCTTCCATAAGCTGACCGCGAAACTCTTTAGCCCCATCAAAACCGGATACGTAGGCTTTAAAATGTTTCTTCATAATCGCGAAGTGCTTTGTCCCCTTAAAATATTCTTCAAACAATCGCGCGTGTTCCAACATCACCGAGAGCTTTTCCTTTACACTTGGAATTTTCGCCGGTTCGGCGAACAACCACGGATTTCCAAAGATCGCACGGCCAAGCATCACTCCGTCCGCCCCCGTTTCTTTTACCTTTTGCCTCGCATCCGCAAGATCAACCGCATCACCGTTTCCAAGAATAAGTGTGCCGCTTTTTAGAGAGTCACGAATCGCGACTGCCTCGGCGACATACTGCCAGCGCGCGGACACTAAGGACATTTCTTTAACGGTGCGGGCATGAATGGTCACTGCCGCAGGCCCTGTTTCTAAAAGTGCCGGCAGCCAGTCCACAAGCTCGTCTTTACTGTAGCCGATTCTTGTCTTAAGAGATACAGGAAGGCCTCCGACTCCTTCTTTGGCGGCACGGATGATTTCCTGCGCAAGTTTTGGTTTTCTGATCAATGCTCCCCCCGCTCCCTGCTTACAGACGCTTCTATCGGGACAGCCCATGTTAATATCCAACCCATCAAAACCAAGCTTGGCGACAAGCTTGGCGGCTTCATACATTTTTTCAGGATTAGCGCTAAAGAGCTGGGCAACTATTGGTCGCTCGGATTCGGAGTATTTGAGATTGACGAGTAATTTTTCTCGTCCAGCTGAAACAAGTCCGTCAGCAGACGTAAATTCAGTAAAAGAAACATCAGGTTTGCCATACTCGCTGATGATGGAACGAAATGCCGCGTCAGTAACGTCCGCAAGCGGGGCTAAGGCAAAAAAAGGACGAGGTAAATTATTCCAAAATGAAACCATGGTGTTTAAAAAATATCATAGAGCACACCCATGCACTAACTTTGGCATTGTTTTTGTTGCTAATCCATTATAAGTTACAAAACACTGGTTTGGGCAATGATATAGAAAATGTGGGCAGGACACAAAAAACATGCTAGCAACGATGCCAAAGTTAGTGTTCGGGCAAGTCGGGGCTAATGCCATAATAGGTCTTTTGAGTTTTTGCCAAAAATTCCCCACAGATGCAGTGTAACGATTTTTAACAGAATTGACCAATTCAATGTGGTATCGTAATCTACCACGAGAACACCTTGTCAAACCGTACACACGGGCATATAAAATTGCACACCAAAAAAAGAAAGGGATAGTATGAAAGTAACAATCCGGCTCAATGCCTACCAATCAGGACGTCTGATGAAGTTGGCTCGGGAAAAACGGACCTCCAATAAAAACTTACTGCGAAAAATCGTACGAAAAGGACTCAACATAGTAGAGTATGCACACCGTCACCGCAATGGATCTGGTACGGGAGTCAGGCCAGAACTGAACGACGCCGATAAAACATTTATCGGAAAGAATCTAGCTCTGTCTAACCAGCAAATAGCATCCATTCGAAACTGCGCAGTAGATGCAGTAAAGAATGAACGCAGAGCCCTGGCTGTAAACTACATTCGAAAACATTGGCTCTCAGAAGAAGACAGCGCTATGGGACTACTATTCGGTCTCACCAGGGTCGCGCTTATGACTATGCGCATCTCAATGGGCCTGAAACACAAGAGAGGTAACGGAGATCGTCTCTCATCGAGAAAAATCACACCAACCGCGCTTGGTACTAAAGCAAATCTGCGTTACTCTCTCACGAAGGGCGGAAAAACATTGACTGATATCATCTCAGGGAGAAAAACCTCCCCATCACGCGAGAGCGCGCTCGACAGCTCACAGCTGATATGAACCTTACGGCAGATGCCCGTCATCGCACTCCGCTGTGGTATGCCTCAAGGATTAACCACCCCGAATTTGCCGACAAAGCATACCTTGAAAAAGCCCTTACTGACGCAGGAGGACAATCAGCCCTTGCTTGCGGCAAAACTTTGCCTCACATTGGGGAGAATACAAACCGTCTGTGACAAAGTGAAAGTTGATAAAAGGGCACAAATGGCACATGCGGAAATGGTGGCGCTTACCTGTAGCTTTTGCAACGGCACGATCTACCGGCCAAAATGGTACGTAGAAATGGAAAAGCGTAAGCACCCGCAAAAAAACACCGTTTTTTGCAATCGCCGGTGCTATGGAAACTATAGAAACATACATTCCCAAGGCAATGGTGCAAACGGCACATAACTAAAGCCTTTCGGTTGGTTGTATTATGCGATGCAAACCGCGCGAGCAATTGCGCGGTTTTTTATGTAAAAAGACCAGCGACATGTCGCTGGTCTTTCCAAATTTAGACCTTCACAGAGCTTTTATGCACATTAATGACTTTCTCTTTGTAATCTAATCCATGAGGATCTTCCATTGTAACCTTGAGTAACGCGAAATCACGACCCAATACAACACCTCGTGTTCCCGCCGGATAAATTCGCACCTTCTCCTTTGGGTGAGTACTGCCGGTCTTGAATTCTGTCGTAAGGGTAACAACGTCACCGCGTTTGATTCCGTTGGCTTGTTTTATGCTCATACAATATTTTTTGGTTTGTGTTGAAGAACTGGATTCGCCATCCTCACACGAGGTGCGAAAAGAACAACTAAAAACGGACTCTGCCCAGAGCCCGTTTTTGATGTCAAAGAAGTCTTAACAGCAAGAATCGGCTCTGGGCGGGAGTCCCCAAAAGAAGAAATGAAAGCTGAAAAATTTCCGATTCATGTATTAGATTATATTACTTACCAAGAATTGTCTGTCAAGCCCGCTGAATTTTGGCTCCGCGCATTGCGCGCGGAGTAAAACTCCGCAACGCCAAAATCTAATACCGAGTCAAAAAAGATCAGTCGCTGTGAGAACAATCTTCTCACCGGGCTGAATTTGGCCTTTGATAATTTTATCGGCAATTTTTTGCTCTACCACATCCTGTACGGCGCGGTTCATGGGACGCGCGCCGAATTTTGGATCGCTTCCAAATTTCATGAGGTAATTCACCAGATCATCGGTAACCTCCAAATCAATACCGCGAGTTTTAATGCGCGAGCGAAAACGCTCCAACATCAAGCGCGCGATTGCTCGTAGATTCTTTTCATCTATCGGCTGGAAGAGAATGACCCCATCAAAACGGTTGAGCAGTTCCGGACGAAATATCCCTTGCGAAATAACTGCATCAATAATCTGACTTTTTTTAGCGCCTAAATTCTCACCGTTTTTCACGGCTTCATAGATGATGTCACTACCAGCATTTGAAGTTGCAATGATGATGGTATTGCGCACATTAACTCGCTTGCCGTGCATATCCGAAAAGATTCCTTCATCAAGAATCTGCAGGAAAAGATCCAGCACTTCTTTCGTGGTCTTCTCAAACTCATCTAACAACAACACTCCATACGGCCGCTCCCGTAGCATTGACGTCAGCACCCCGGGCGCATTGGAGGTAAACGACCCGATGAGCTTGCTTAAGGCGTCAGCCGATGTGTACTCGGACATATCCAAACGCAAAATATGATTCTCATCTCCGAAGAAGGCTTGCGCCAAAGCTTTCGTCGTCTCGGTCTTCCCCACTCCGGTCGGCCCCATAAAGAGGAACGACCCCATCGGGCGGTTAGGGCTACCAACACCGGCACGCGAGCGACGCATAGCGCCCGCAATCGCATTGACAGCTTCATCTTGACCGATAACCCGCTGGTGCAAAAGTGTCTCAAGATTCACGAGCTTTTCTTTTTCCACACCCGTAACGATACCCGTCGGAATGCCTGTCTTTGCTTTTACAAATTCAAGCACATCACCGCGGCCGATGCGTTTCTTTTTCTCCTGTCCCGCCTTTGCGGCAAGTTCATACAAAAGATCAATGGCCTTGTCCGGCATCATACCCTCCGTGATATAGCGATCAGCACTCTCGCCAATAAGCGTGAGTGTGGGCTGAGGAATAGAGATTCCCTGTTGCGCCTCTATACCAGACGCGGCATCCTGCAAGGTCTGCGTAAGGTCTGCTGATTCACCCGCCTCAAGAATAATGGTGTCAAATTTAGCGAGTAATATTCCGTCGGGCTCAATCACTTGATGAAACGGAGTGGGGCTTGAAAGGCAAATAAATTGAATCGCCGAGCCGTCAAGATAGGGTGATACAAGACCCACGGCGCTGGAGCCTATATGAGAAACACTTTCTATAAATGCAGGGAAGTCTTCAATCACCATAATGCAATTGCCCGCGGCGGCAACTTCGTCCAACAATTTTATAAATTCATGTTCAAACTTAGTCTTTTCTCCCGCGTCGGAAATAAGACGACTGGCATTAAACAGATATACTTTCTTGTGTACCAAAGCCGGAAAAACGCTTCCATCCTGAACCCGTGCTCCAAACGCGCGCAAAACTTCCATCTTACTTCCCCCATCCTCCCCCACTAAAATCGCGTTAGCTTCCCTCGCTTTTGAAAGCGAGGCTTCCAAACGCCCCTCATCATTTTTAATATAGCTTGGCTTTGAGGAGAATGGCGCAAGACGGTCAGCCGTCAGTTCGTGCGCGTAACGCTTAAGACGAAACGCAGTGCCATAGGACCAGTCGGTGCCGATTCCCTCAATGCGACCAAGGTTATCGCGTGACCACCAGCGCACATGTTTTTTGTACGCGAGCATATCCCGCGATACCCACTGAGCCGCCTCCAAGAGATTTTTCTCCTGTACGCCTCGCTTAAATAAAAAGTCAGCAAGCTCCTTATCCTGATGAAACACTGCCATCGCCAGATCAAATACGCGCAGTGCATCGGAACTCGCCGGAGTTACCGTAAATTGTTCACTGGAGAGTTGAGTCGTCCGGTGCGCCAAGAATTGTTGAAGCTCGATTGCCTCAAGTCCTGCACGTACCAGCATCAATTGACCGTAGGAGAAACGAAGAAAAGCCCCGGTGATGTCTCTTGTGTCTGCTCCAAAGCAAAACGCGGCAACTTCAAAACTCACTCGGGGCTTATCAGACGGTGAGCGCTCGGCAAGAACTTGCACATGGTCAAACCCTCGGAAATAAAAAGAATTAATAAACGAATTGAGCATGAACACGAGCGTCGCAAAGGGTAATAGTAAAAAACAAACACCAGCACCTAAATGTATGATAAGCGGCGCCTGTATAAACAAGGAGGTGAGAAAATCCTCAACGGCAGGGAGCAAAGACAGTGACCCTGTGACACCGGAGAGTAGAGAAAGAATCCACAACAAAGTGAACGTCCGCTCACGCAAGGCTCGAGGGAATGTATTATCCAGTGCTATCGCCGGATAAAAACTCTTTACCGTCTGTGTGAGCTCCCAGTATGTCATACATCAACTGACGAATATTGATAACCCATAGAAAAATGAGACAGGAATAAGTGCCGGCAACAAAATCCACAGAACATAAAATAAGAGACCAGCCCAAAACGCGATGAGTACCGATAGTACTCCAACCACAATCAGTATAAAGCGAAGTAATGCTCCGACCGCGCGCATGATGGTATTTGTCACAACGACTTCAGCGATATCTTCCATATGGAGGCCCGTGCGAGTCCTCTTCTCGCTAATCCTCTGCCACGGGGCAAAGAGTGTTCGTGTAAGTAAGGAAACAGAAAAAAAGTTGTACAGAAACCACAGAAAATTAGTCCAGACCCGAGCGATGTCACGAAGCGCTTCGGTATAGTGCCAATACACATAACTCGGAATAATCAAGAAATAACTCATGTATATAGTATACCGTGATTGTTTTGAGCCTAAAACGAATAAGGTGTATATCTTAAAAAACATTGCATAGAGTCAATATTAGAACTTTAAGCGAGCCCTCTCTTTTACCAGAGCGTTGCGAGAGGTAATAACAAATGCAAGGAGGCGAGTAGCCCAGCACCACTTTCACTCAATAGTACTTTCCGACAACCGGAAATTGCGCAATACACTCAAAAAAAATGTTCATTCTCTCATTTGGTAAAAGTGGTGCTGGACGTTACGAACCAACTATGCATTTTGATTGCCGAAGCATTTTGCTCTGCAAAAGAGAGGGGGAGCGACTTTTACTTGTAGTACACCTTACCTGCAGAGCGAAAATCAATGTATTGGATATGGTCCAGAAATTCTCCGTTTGACGTGGCAATCTCTGGATCATTAAAAAACGCACTCATGTCACTAAGCGTACTCTCAAGACGCCGTGCACCGCTGATCAATATCCTTACCCCTCCTGTAAGACCGATAGTGAAATCAATCTCATCTCCGGGAACCTGTTTTATCGTCACTGTCTGCGGTACTAACCCCAACGAAGGGAGCGACTGCATAAAAAATGAAATCTCTTGAAAGCGATCCGTTGGGAACAAATGACTGCCGAGACTCGGCGGGGTTGAAGATGCGGGGTTGCCTACAAAGCGTAGGTATGCTCCGCCTGAGGAAAAATCTGGCGCTGGTGAGAATAGTAAGCCATCTGTATCAAGAAAATAGCAGAAACTCGCTGTCGGCACATCGGAAGCCGAGGAAGTTGTATTGCACCAAAGCGCATGCGGGGTGCGCTCACGAACCGAGATTAAAAGCATCCGAGTGCCTAATGACGGCCTGTTTAAAACCACCTCACGCAATGCAGGGAATGTTTCCTCCAGATTCTCCACCAGCTTCTGCTTAGGAAAAAGATACATATTTCGCCTCGGAAATAACCAAAAGAACTTTCCCTCTAAAACCGAGTTCGTTTCTGTGACAATTTCCTCCGTTGAAACGAGTTGATTCCCCGCCACCGTTACCTGTCCAATCAATAATTTAGGATTTTGCGAAAAATACCCGACCAGGAGTACCCCCGTGAGAACACCGAGCACACCAAGTAATATATACAACAAATATTTCTCACGGCGGCGGCGCGCCAGTCGAGAAAAATGCGGCCGAGGACCTGCGTAAAAATTCACCATACCATGAAATGATTTGTTAGGACTTACGCGTTTGGCGCATTTCTTTGTTGCTTCGCTTCGATGCTCCCTCACCATACTATGAAGTATGGCTCGGTCGCTTCTCACTCGCGCCTTGAACTGCATCCAAACGCGTAAGTCCTAATATTTGTTACTCTATGATATTCCAATGCGATCCTGTCCCATATAGTCCACCAACACTTTTGGTATTTTTACCGATCCATCCGCCTGTTGGTTGTTTTCAATAAGCGGAATGAGCATACGCGGTGTCGGCATGGCAGTACTGTTTAATGAGTGTGCAAACCTTGCTTTTCCGTCTGCCCCTTTGTATTTAATATTAAGACGCCGTGTCTGAAAATCATGGAAGTAAGAGCACGAATGCGTTTCTCGGTAGCGTTTTTCTGACGGTATCCATGCTTCAATGTCATACTTTTTTACTTGGCCAAGCCCGAGATCTGCACCGCAATTGATAACAACACGATAAGGAATCTCAAGTGCTTGCATAAGAGACTCGGCATATGCCAACAGTTCTTCATGATGCTTGACGCTTACCTCGTGGTTTGCCTCACAGAGAATCACTTGTTCCAATTTAAAGAACTCATGCACACGCATAAGGCCTTTGGTATCTTTACCATGACTGCCTGCTTCGCGACGAAAACAGTCAGAGAACGCGATAATTTTTTGGGGCAATTCGTTTTCTTGGAGAGTCTGATTGGTAAAATAGGCCATTGCCCCAACCTCTCCGGTCCCCGCAAGATACTCGCTGTCCTGTGTGTGATACAGATCATCTTCTCCCTGCGGTAAATATCCAGTTCCCAGAAGCGTTTCGCGGCGTACTAAAGACGGCACAATCATCGGAATAAATTTCTTCGTTCTGAAAAAGCTGTTGGTGAAATTCCAAAGCGCAAATTCCAAAAGTGCTCCCTCATTTTTGAGGAAATACCCTCTGAAGCCCGAGACCTCGGCACCACGGGAAAAATCTGCAAGGTCAAGCTTCTCCATCAATTCAATATGACTCTTTGGTTCAAAATCAAACGACGGTTTCTTTCCCCATGTTCGAAGCTCCTGATTCTGTTCATCACTCTCCCCTTCAGGGACCGACATATCCGGAATGTTCGGCACTTCAAGCATCAACTTACGCCACCTTTTCATAACTTCAGTGAGTTTTTCTTCTTCTACACTGGATTCATCCTTTATACTTTTCATTCTTGCGATAAGCGCCTCGCGAGCTCCTCCAGTGGGTGTACTGGCAATTTGGCCATTGAACTCGTTTTGCTCCGCACGTTTTTTTTCAATAGATGTAAGTAGTGTGCGACGCTCATCGTCGGCTTTTAGGAGCAGACCCACGTCAAACTTCACCCGCTTCTTTTTGGCGGCAAGTTCAATGAATTCTTTATTCTCCCGGATGAATTTTATATCTAGCATAACAGAAAGCTTAGGGCTTAGGGCTTAGGGCTTAGGGCTTTGAGCAAAAACATATACAGACATGATAGCAAAACAAACGTAATAAAAAAAGCGCCCGACCAGTTCAGACGCTTTAGCCGAGAATCAGCAGGTGGTCAAGAACGACAAGTTCTCCATCCGAGCAAGCTTCCCGGTAAGCAGATAGGAACTCAGGCGGATCTTCCAACAGGAAACGCCTCCTGAAACGTCTCCATGCTTGCAAACGACGAGCTTTCAATAATTGGCGTCTGTACTCATATAACTCTTCTGCAAATGTTCTACTCATACAAATTCTCCTTTCCTGATAGCTAATCTAACATATTGTAAAAATAAAAAAAGCAGCTGGATTACCAGCCGCCTTTGCAACAGAGTTCAAAACCCACCCTGTTCTGTCCATACACCGTCGTCTGGAGTTGTTGAGACCTCTCTGATTATTTTTGCCAACACACGCTCACTGGGCCGTCTGGGAGCAAACCTCCACCAACTTCTTCGCTGCTTATTCCCCCGATCAGATTTTACAGATTTTCTTGTTGATTGATTCATATGTACTTTCCTTTCCTGTAATTATGTATAACATAGATACATTACTATGCAACCAGAGATAAAAACATTACCTGTAAAGGATTTTCCGCCACTTTTGGGTGAAATTCCCGATGCACCGGAAACGCTCTATTATCGTGGCACGCTCCCAAACTGGGACCAGAAATTCCTCTGTGTAGTTGGCTCACGCAAATATTCAAGTTATGGAAAAGAAGCCTGCGAGCAACTGATAAGCGGGCTTGCTGGCTACCCAATCGTAATTGTATCGGGCCTTGCGCTTGGAATTGACTCCATCGCGCACAAAGCGGCACTTTCGGCTGGATTAAAAACAATTGCGGTTCCGGGCTCTGGCCTTGATTGGAAAGTCCTCTACCCTGCGGCACACCTCAATCTGGCAAAACAAATTATTCAGAGTGGCGGTACTCTTCTTTCAGAATTTGAAGCAGACTTTCGCGCAACGCCCTATTCATTCCCCCAAAGAAACCGCATCATGGCGGGATTATCAAACGCCGTTCTCGTCATTGAAGCAGAACAAAAATCAGGAACGCTCATCACCTCGCGCCTCGCTACAGAATACAACCGCGATGTGCTTGCGCTTCCCGGTTCAATATTTTCACAGGGCTCGGCTGGCCCCCATATGTTGATTAAGCTCGGTGCGACGCCTGTAACGAGCCCACAAGATATACTGAATGTACTTGGATTCAAAGAAGAAAAAACTGGAACGAAACGTGATTATTCAAACTGCACCCCTGCTGAACAAACCATTCTAGAACTACTCGCCCAACCTATGCCGAAAGACGAGCTCATCCGCGCGTCCGGTCTTACTACGAGCGAAGCAAACACCACGCTTTCTGTTCTTGAAATAAAAGGGTTGATCAAGGAGACCATGGGAGAAGTACGCCTCACCTAAATATTCACTCATTATCTATACACAAACCAATGTATACTAACTTAACGCTATAGCGTTGAGTTAGTATACATACCACTATCCACATTTATTTCTCCGCTCATTGCAGAAAAATGTGGATGATGCGCTTATGTATGTTGACTTCAATACTTTACAGTGTATGCTGTTAGACAGAAAGGATACTTATGTTCAAAAAAATATGGCAGTGGTGGCAAACACGACCTCA
This sequence comes from Candidatus Taylorbacteria bacterium RIFCSPHIGHO2_02_FULL_46_13, assembly GCA_001821015.1. Lineage (GTDB taxonomy): Bacteria > Patescibacteriota > Minisyncoccia > Phycocordibacterales > DSPV01 > 2-02-FULL-46-13. Next base: position 3,761 of record MHRQ01000024.1, on the reverse strand, counting down.
AAAACAGTACGAAAAAGCTCTTCGCGTAGCAACAAAAAAAACAAAACCTAGACCGCTGTTCCTCCCATTCGCAGATCTGTTTATTCCAAGGCGCGAAATAGCCAGAATAAAGTTTGTAGAAAAATCAGAAGAATACCGAGCGCTAGGTGCACTTTTACTCAGGAATCACAGTACACGCCTTTATTATGACGGTTCAGTAGGTCTTACCTCAACAGAACAGCTAGAGTTGCTCCGAAGCAGGCGGATTGTCTTCACTATTTTAAAACCGGAGGCTACATGAACAGAACTCAACTGGTAAACTGGGAGAACGTCGTGTTTTACCTTCTTTTTGTTGCTACAAAAGATCGGGCACAAGAACCAATACCGGAATACGATCTTGGTTTATTTATCTCTAGACTGAAAGAAAAGCTACGGGAAGAAGAAGGTGGGCCAAAAGGCCTCACCCAGGTAGAAACACGAGGTCGTGGAGAAACGAGTGCCTACGGAATAGAGGATACCGTCCTACTGTTCTCATTCGCATCAACTTCAGATAAGAAGAGGCTGGATGAATGGTTTGAGAGATTGGGTGCGTGGATCAAAACCCAACTTAATCAAACGGAAGTTGTAATCATTAGGTGGCTAAGTGAAAATGCAAGCCGATTATCCGTTTGTGATTTGAACAATCACGAGACTACCCAAAGGTAACCCAAAGCTGGTTGCCTTTTATTTTTAAAAATTTGCCAAAGTTTTTACATTCGTGTAATACTGGGGGACACTATGAAACTGTTGATCGTTGAATCGCCTGCAAAGGCAAAAACAATTTCAAAGTATTTGGGAAGCGGATACGAAGTAAAAGCTTCGGTCGGGCATGTTCGTGATCTTCCTAAAAGCAACAAGAAAGCCGTTGATATAGAAGGCGGTTTTGTTCCGCATTATGAAATCGCAAAAGGTAAAGATAAGGTCGTCGCTGAACTTAAATCACTCGCCAAAGACGCTACGGAAATTCTCTTAGCTACCGACCCCGACCGCGAAGGCGAAGCTATTGCCTGGCACATTTCCGAATTAATAAAGCCGGACACAAAAATAAAGCCGAAGCGGGTTGTTTATCACGAAATTACTAAAGAAGCTATACAAGAAGCACTGGAACACCCTCGCAGTATTGATAACAATCTCCGCTATGCCCAAGAAGCACGCCGTGTCTTGGACCGTCTCGTGGGCTACGACCTATCGGGCCTTATTTGGAAAAAGGTTCGCTATGGGCTTTCGGCTGGACGAGTACAATCCCCTGCGCTTCGCATTATTATGGAACGCGAACGCGAGATACGCGCTTTCATTCCCGAAACATTTTGGCGATTGACTGCAAGCGTAGAAACTAAAAAGAAAGAAAAACTGCTTTTGGAATGCAGCACCGAGCTACGCGACAAAAAAGAAATGGAACGGATTGTGGAGGCGGGCAACAAGGGTTCGTGGTCTGTTATTAATGTTACTCAAACCGAAACAAAGCGCTCCCCGCGCGCGCCATTCACGACTTCAACCCTTCAGCAGTCGGCAAGCTCACGCCTGGGCTATTCCCCTTCCCGCACAATGCAGATCGCCCAGCGCCTTTATGAAGCCGGACACATCACCTACATGCGCACAGATAGCACCACATTGAGTCAGACGGCGCTCACACAAATTGCAACCGTGGTAGCTAAAAAATACGGAAAAGATTTTCCACAGACGCGTACGTATACGACAAAGAGCAAAAACGCACAGGAAGCACACGAAGCAATCCGTCCCACCGACGCTTCAAAATTCTCCGCGGGAGCATCCGCCGACCAAAAGAAGCTCTATGAACTCATTTGGCAACGCGCCGTGTCTAGCCAAATGACCGATGCGAAGCTTTTACGCACCAAGGTCAGTGCAAACATAAAAGCAAACGGAAATGAAAGTACGATTCCTGAATTTGCAGCCATAGGAACACTGACATTATTTCCTGGCTGGCTTTTAGCAGACACGGGGGCACGCGGCGAAGAAGTTGAACTACCAAAAGTTGCCATTGGGGACCCGCTTAAACTTCTGGAGCTTTCTACTGAAGAGAAACAAACCGAACCGCCGCCGCGTTATACCGAAGCAGGCCTTGTGAAAGAGCTTGAAAAACGAGGTATTGGCCGACCTTCCACCTATGCCTCCATCATGCGCACGATAGAAGCGAGAGGATATGTGGAAAAAGTTGGACGCGCATTAAAACCCACGGATACCGGCGACGTCGTCTCAACTTTTTTGGAGAAAAATTTTGAGCAATACATAAGCGACAGCTTTACCGCTGAAATGGAGGACGAATTGGACGATATCGCCCTTGGTAAAAGAACATACGAAAAAACTCTCGCAGATTTTTATAAACCATTTATTAAAGTTGTGAAAGAAAAATCAAAAACAGCAGAAAAAATAACGAACCTCGGAGATGCGGGAGCCGAATGGAAATGTCCGGTTTGTGGTGGGCCTATGATTATCAAGCTATCCAAGGCAGGGAAATTTATGTCGTGTGCTAAATTCCCCGAGTGTACCGGCGCACGAACGATTGAAGGTAAAGAACTTGAGGGACCGAAGGAAACTGGAGAGCTGTGCCCACTGTGTGGCGGCAAACTCATTGAACGCGATGGCCGTTATGGGCGTTTTGTAGCCTGTTCAAACTTTCCGAAATGTAAATACGTCAAAAAAAGTGCCGAACAAGAAGCAAAAGAAAAAACAGGAGTGATGTGCCCCACATGCAAAACAGGCGAAATTGTTGAACGTCGGGGACGCTTTGGTCCTTTCTTTAGCTGTTCAAACTACCCCAAATGTAATTTCGCAATCAAAGCTCGGCCAACAGGGGCGGTTTGCGACCTGTGCGGTTCTTTGATGATGCAAGGGACAAAGACAATTCCAGAGCGTTGCAGTAACAAATTGTGTGAGAGGCATCAACCTGGCAGAAAGAAAGTGTAGAAGTGAGTCCCGCAGTCCGTGTCGAAACTTCGGCTTCTGTTTTTGTCGGGATGCGACAGTGTATATAAAAGTTGTCAGTAATACCACATGAAAACTGATAGTGAAAGGTGTTTCTACCGACAAAGCCGAAGTTTACTGCAGGAGAAGGAACCAAAACGATTCCCGTACGTTGTAGTAATAAGTTATGCGAAAGACACCAACCCGATCGATCAAGCGCCAAAAAGACAAAATAGAAAAAAACAGCCGCTCGAAAACGAACGGCTGTTAAAGTCAGTACCCATTGTAAATGTAGATGAACTCTGTTGAGATACTTGGAGGAAACCTCTGGCCAAGCGTGGTCCGGAACGAATCCGACGTGACAGCGATAGTTTTCATCTCTCTTGCTATTCCCCAAAAACGACTCTTGTAATCAGTGAAAAAGCTGCTAAGGTAGAATTTACACGCTGATCCCTCGTCAGGAGCCGGTTGTACCGCCATGAATTCCCAATCTCCTTCCGGTTTCTCTTGCTCAAAAATGAGGAAGTCCTTTGGCTCCCTTTTACGTAACACAATGAAACTTGCGTAGCGCTTTGGATACAAACACCGATATATTCCCCAACCAATAACCGATAGTGGCACAACAATGACAAGCCAAAGAACAGTCAAATGCATATCATATTCCTTTCCGCTAAGATTCAGAGCAAAAGATATCACGCCTTTATTAGCGTGTCAACGTGACCGCAATTGAGTTTGGTGAAAATCGATCAGATGCAAGGCGCGGGCGAGGAGCGAACCGAGCAATAGGTGGCCTATTGTGAGGGAGCACCAGAGCCCGCAAC
>MHRQ01000023.1 GCA_001821015.1 Candidatus Taylorbacteria bacterium RIFCSPHIGHO2_02_FULL_46_13 | reverse complement strand
ATCAATAACGGGTCCCCGACTATCAATTACATCAATGTCGGGTTTCGCTCTGTCCTCCCGTTCTATCTTCCTGATGGATGGAGACAAGCGATTGAAGCGCAGCCGGCGCAACCAACATACGGCATCTGTCCGGACAAAGAACCAGGCAAGGACAGTCTGATTGTGGTAACGCATGGGTGGCAACCGTTCCCTTTACCCAGGGACGTATCATTTGTGGACACCATATCAAACATCATCAGTGGTTACCTAACCAACCAAGGACTTATCAATTGGCAGACCTACGGTTACAAGTGGGTGGATAATGCTTGGACATTCTTCCCCACTCATGCGCTCAACAACGCAAAACAGGAAGGATTGAAACTGGGAACTTGCATCTCTACGCAGGGTTGGAGCCATATACACCTCATTGGTCATAGCTCCGGAGCGGGACTCATTCAAGCCGCTTCGGAGATGATTAAATCAAACTCGCCGAATACTACGGTTCATTGCACATTCTTGGATGCCTATGTGGGGAAACACTACGAAGAAGTGGAGGCTTACGGACAGGGGGCGGACTGGTCTGATAGCTACTTCTCTCGTGATGCCCTCACTGTGTTTGGAAGTATCCGAACCGGTCCGTTCACTGAGAGCCCCTTAGACCACGCGTATAATATTGATGTAACGTCACTGGATACCAATAAGATCACTGGTGCCAAGTTCCGTTCATCGGCTACTGGTGAGATGGAGCCTTGTATTAGAACATATACTTCGCACGGCTGGCCAATTGACTTCTATGTCAATACCATCACAGGAACCGCGACGTCGAATTATGCAAGATTCGGGTTCCCGTTGAGCAAGGAGGGCGGCAACTGGGAGTATGCTTTGGCTAATTACACGCCAAGTAATAATCCAGCCCGAATACTTGGAACTCCTGATCCAACTTGTATAACGGAGATTCAGGTGACGCCACCAACGTGGCCAAATTGGTTAACCGACTTCACTACATGGCTGACGATTCAAAGTACGAACGGTTCCGCCGAGAAAGGCAACGGTTGGGTCAAGCTTAATCCTGGTTCCCCAGTTTGGCTCGCAACATTCGTCAGTCCTACAAATCCGGTAAACACTGTGTCATTCGATGCGATGTTCGTCAGTACCAACGGTTCGGATAGTCTGCTGTCGGTGTACTGGGATACGAACGTGATTGGAACTGTGGATGAACTACATGTTCAGCCAGGCTTTCAGCGCTATTCGTTTTCATTCCCGAACGCCCAACAGAATAACACCTACGTGTTCGGTCTCCGCCTAGATCCCTATACAAACACGCCGTCAAGCATTATCTTGACAAATGTCACATTCACACAAATTGGCGTTAGTCAGCCGTTCTCATTGTCAATCGTTACCAATACCAGCAACGGATTATTGGTCTATGAGCTAGTTGGGGAACCTGGCTTTGAGTACCACGTCCATGCCTCAACTAATCTTGTTGACTGGACGGATATTGCTATTCTGGCGAACACGAACAGAACGGTGAGATTCTTTGATGAAGCCTCGACCAACTACAGTCGACGCTTCTACCGAGGAATCGCGCCATACTAGTTCTTTCACAGTTCTTCATAGCCTAAACACCCATGGTGGTTAGGAATTACACAGAGCTTGTCTTCGGACAAGCTCTTTTTACTTGATGAATATAAAATCAAGCAACATTGCCAGCGGTATGGCATAGAAAGGAAATAACAGAATTAGAATACCGATAGCCATAAGAAGATTACCCGCCCATGATGACTCCTTGGATTTATTGCTTATATACGCAAACAATATCCCTATGAGAATTAAAACCAAAGTGGGGCTATATACAAAAGCTGGTGATATATTTGGGATAAACAACAAGTAAAAATAGCTTGATAGAGCAATTATATAAGATGCCAGCGATAGATAAACATTTTTATAACGCTTGATGAATCGCATACCTGAATTATAACCGTTTAATTCCAAAACCAGAATATAGTGCCCTGTGGATATTTATCGCGGGAATAAGCTAGCCATTTTCGCTGACAATAACTACCAATACCGTTAACGGTCTGCAAGTGCACCAGTTGAATGGACAGGCGGGGTTCACCTATAGTCTTGAGACTTCCACTAATATGGTTGATTGGAATCCAATTATGTTCCTTGTAAACACGAATGGTGTTGTTGACTTTATAGATATCAGTTCAACAAATGCGGCTACCCGATTTTATCGCGCAACCACACCTTAATTAGTTCCTCGTTCTCTGCAGAGCTCACTCTAATGGTGAGCTCTTTTCTTTAACTTGATATGTTCCACTAAAAGACCGATGAGAGAGCCAATGATAAACCATGCTAGTGTCGGAAGCACAAAATAAGTTTCTAGAGTACTTGATATAGATAGAAATAAAGTTGGCGTCCATACGAGTTCAAGCGGAAGACATATAATAGGCAGCCCGCCTGGATTCTTAAAATCAAAGAATTTCTCACATGACAAAGCTAAGATGGCCAACACCAAAGCTACCCCTCCCCCCATCACCCCGCCCCGTAACCAATATGGCCAGTGTTTCCAAGATTTCATGTTAAGAATATTAGCATATTAAACCGAAGGACTGTTAGCGGCAGGCAACTCAACCAAAAATGTTGAACCTTTGCCTTTCCCTTCTGACCTGCCCCGTCGCAAGCTATGCTTTGCTTCGGGGCTCAACCCAAATTTTTCCATCGTGAGCTTCCACGAGAGTCTTTGCGATATAAAGACCGTAGCCGGTATCTTTGCGGAATTCATTTATCTTAATCCTGCTTGTTTCAAAATTGCCCCCAGTGTTCCCTTCTTTATCGGCTTTTTACGAAATGGAACAGTAATAACAACTCCATCCTTTATATAAATACGGTGACTCCCTTTTTGCCTTTTGAAAATGAACCCTAGCTTGAGCAACAGTTTTTCAACTTGCGCGGACGTAAGCTGTGGTAATTTTGCCATGCTACGCACTCACACTCACTGGAGCAATAACAAAATCGGCAAGTCCTGATGCCCGATCTTTCGGTTTTGTCACTTCAAGATAAAGTCCAATCGCTTCGGCGATATTTTTCTTTGCTTGCTCAAACGTGTCGCCTTCAGAAATGCAACCGGGCAAAGCGGGGACGGTCGCAGTGTAGCCACCTTCTTCTGCCGCGGCAAAAACAACGGTATATGATAATTTATTCAGTCCTTTTTTCATATTACCTATAATAGCAAAAACTGGGTTAGAATCAACCGCATCGTAGCATAATACCTTCAAGAATTGACCTATACCCCAGGCAACTCAACAAAAAATGTAGAGCCCTTGCCCTTGCCTTCTGATTCAACCCAAATTTTTCCATCGTGAGCAACCACAATTTCTTGAACAAATCACTTACTTAACTCACTGATATCTCCGCTCCACCCGAGAACCTGCTACTTTGTTTTCCAAAACTCCTCTGCGGTTATGCCGAGGTCGTTGAGTATTTGATTAAAGACAGAGGCGATGATTTGCCTCCCACCATGAATCGGAACCGTGACTCTCTTTCCTTCGGCATTTTTGTAAATGGCGTGACCTCCCTTTTGGCGGGAGAAAAAGAATCCCCGTCTTTTAATTACGGAGATGACTTCTCTGGCCCTTGGGAGCTTCGACATTGCGATTATGCGACAACTTCTATTGAAGAAAAACTGACTGGCCTGCGATTCGGCACCCGCTCGCCTTCGGCGAGACGGTCCTCAATATGAAGCTCAATGGCCTCCTTTATGTTACTAAGGGCTTCCGCAAGCGTCTTTCCTTGAGTGTAGCAACCCTGCAATGATGGCGCATAGACAAAATATGCTCCCTTCTGCTCTTTCTCTATTACCACAGGAAATTCATAAATTTTCATTCTTCTTTTCATGTTTGAAGCATATCGCAATTTTACACAGCAGGCAACTCTACGACACGATGAAAAGTCGGCCATAACGGCACGTATGTTGAAAAACTTTTTGGTTTAGCGTAGGGTATGCCCTAGCAAAACCTGCTCGTGTGAGCGTGGTTTGAAACAATAGGAGAACATTGAAAACTGAATACTCTGATTATGAACACAAAACTGACACTAGCGGTGTTACTGTGGACAGCAACATTAACTGAAGGGCAAGTTCCGACTTATCAAGTCGTTGACCTTGGCACACTAGGAGGGAACCTAAGTTACGCTAAGGGAATAAACTCCATCGGCCAAGTGGTAGGCTGCGCCGGTACAGATAGTGGCTGGACACACGCCTTCTTGTACTCAAATGGAATGATGCAAGACCTTGGTACATTGGGTGGTTTGACGAGTTACGCTAATGGAATCAACGACAACAGCCAGATAGTCGGAAACTACTCGAGTGGCAACTCTTACTACGCCTTCCTGTACTCAAATGGAATGATGCAAGACCTTGGTACCTTGAGTGGCGTATCGGGTACGAGCGACGCTTACGCAATCAACAACAGCGGCCAAATAGTCGGCTCCTTCTCCACTCCTGGTGGCTGGCATGCGTATCTCTACTCGGCTGGTTCTTTGGTAGACATCCACACACTTGGTAACTCAAGCACTGCTGTCGGAATCAACGATAGCGGCCAAGTAACCGGCACATTCTTCATTAATACCAGCTCCAACACCTTAAGCATGCCCTTTTTGTACTCAAATGGAATGATGCAAGACCTTGGTACATTGGGTGGAAATAGAGGTCAATCATATGGAATAAACGCCAGTGGTAAAGTGGTTGGTGAAGCCTACACTGCTGGTAATGCTGGGTATCACGTCTTCGTGTACTCGGCAGGGGTAATACAAGATCTCAATATAACGGGTGACAACGGCCCACCCACGGTCTTCGGGGTGGGAATAAACTCTGCAGGCCAGGTAGCAATCAGCCGATCCACTAATTATCACAGTTACTTGTACTCGAACGGCATGACGTATGACTTGAACGATCTCATCTATCCTTCAGAGTGGACAATAGCGGGTGTTAATGCAATAAACGACTCGGGGCAGATTGCCGCTACTGGGTGGTCATCTCAAACATTAGGTAATTATCACGCGCTCCGACTTGATCCGCTTCCATTTGGATGGAAACAAGCGATTGAAACACAACCCCCACAACCTACATACGGCACTTGCCCAAACAAAGAACCCGGCAAGGACAGCCTGATTGTGGTGACGCATGGGTGGACTTCCAGGGAGCTAAACCCCTTATCACCCCCCGATCCTGTCTGGGTAGATAGTATGGCAAGTGCCATCAATAGTTACTTGACTAGCCAAGGACTGAGCAGGTGGAAAGTCTGTAGCTACAAATGGGTGGAAAAATCTTGGAAATTCATTCCAAGTGATGCTCTTGAGCAGGGAAAAGAGGAGGGTAAGAAACTTGGTGAATGCCTAGCAATGGATAGATGGGATCGTATTCACTTCATCGCACACAGTGCCGGTTCGGCCCTTATCCAAGCTGCCACTGATGTCATTAAAGATTCTGCTAATGGTTCGTCCGCAACGATTATTCACGAGACCTTCTTAGATCCGTTCGTTGGTTTTGGTCGCTTGGGTGTCACATGGTATGGAGAAGGTGCAGATTGGGCGGAGAATTATTTCGCGCACGATCTTTTGACCGGAGGCGAAGCGTGGCAGTTTACAGAGGGTCCATTGGAGTACACATACAATGTTGATGTGACACGAATGGATAGCGAAGATCAGGCGTGGACCTACTTCAGTACTCCATCTGGGATTACACTAAAGCGTTGCTCGGAGACTATAAACTCATCTCACGCGTGGGCCCACGTCTTCTACGCGAACACCATTCCGCCGTCCACTCAACCCGACTCGGAAGGTTTCGGGTTTCCCTTAAGCAAGGAAGGAGGCAATTGGGCTTTTGCACTTGCCAATTATCCTCCCGGAATCAATTCGCTCAAAATACTCAAACCGCCGCTCGGACCGCACTGCGGTCAGGGACTATACCAGACAACGCCCGCGGTCATTGGTCCCAAGGCAGATTTCTCGAACTTGCCTTCACAGCAAAGCACCACGGGTGTAATTCAAAAGAATGGTTACGGTATCAAACTAACGCCTGGCTCGCCGGCATGGCTTGCGACATTCGTTACTCTCACCAACTCTGCCAACCTTGTTTCCTTCGAAGCAAAATTCGAGGGTACTAATGGAGCAGGATTGTTGACGGTGTATTGGGACACGAACATGATTGGAACTGTGGATGAACGAGCGGTTCAACCCGGACTTCAACATTATATGTTCAAGTTCCCGAATGCCCTCGCCAACAGCAGTCATATGCTCGGGTTTCGAATGGATTCATTTACGAATATCCAATCAAGTACCGTTATTACAAATACGGCGTTTGGCTTTTCTGGCGTAAGTCAGCCGTTTAGACTATCTGTCACTACAAATGTAAGTGACGGTTTGCGAGTGTCCCAATTAACAGGCCAGTCGGGCTTCATTTATATGGTTGAAGCCTCGACCAACCTCGTTAATTGGGATGCTATAGCTCTCTTGGTCAACACAAACGGGATTGTTCGTTTTGTTGATGTCGGTTCTTCAAACGCACCCAAGCGGTTCTACCGCGCGGTTGCAGCTTATTAGTTCTTTGCACAATACTTCACAGAGTTCACTAAAGTGAACTCTGTTTTTTTGATTTGATTTTACCGTAAACTGAACCTAATATTATCCCAACTGAAATAGCAGCAAGCAGAACTACTATTTGTTGAGTAAATATTGGTAAGTTTAAGTTGATACCAAGCAGAGTATAAGGCAAGCCAACTAACCAGAGTATAGGCCACATAGGTATTGTTAATGGCCACAGAATGAAGGCGAAATCTGATCCTAGAAATGAATTCAAAATCAGTGGGAGATCAAGAATCAACAATAGAGCCACCCCTCTCAACCAATATGGCCAATGTTTCCAAGATTTCATGTTAATAATATTAGCATATTAAACCGAAGGGCTGTTAGCGGCAGGCAACTCCACAAAGAATGTAGAGCCCTTACCCTTCCCTTCTGATTCAACCCGAATTTTCCCATTGTGAGCTTCCACCAAAGTTTTTGCGATATAAAGACCGTAGCCGGTGGAGTGAACGTTAATCTTGAGAGAATCTTTGCCGGTACCACCTTCGATGAAAAGGTGCGCGCGATCCTCGTCAGTAATCCCCACCCCTGTGTCCTTCACAGAGAAAATTACTTTGCCGTCTTTATTTGAAACCCTCACTGCCACAGACCCCGTTGGCGTGTACTTAATAGAATTGTCTATCAAATTCCTGATGACATGCTCTCCAAACTGCGACTGGTCAAGATTGACTGTATAATTTCCGGGGCGTTCAATATCGGCAGTCAGCGCGAGCCCTTTTTCTTTTGCTTGCGGTGAAAGTTTAATTATTTCTTCACGCACCACATCTCTTAGATCAACGGGTTTCTTGTCATAGGTAACCGTCCCCCGTTTGAGATTCGCCGCCTTGAGAATATCAGTAACCGCCTTCACCCCTTTCCTCATTTCGGAAAGCGCATTGGTGCTCAATATCTTTGTCTCTGGAGGAAGCGTCCCGAAGTCCCCATCCACCATCTCCGAGAAGGCATACTCCCCCTTCGTCAAATACCCCTTCACTTCATGTCCCACAAAGTGAATCAGCTTTTCCTGCCGATCATTCGTCTCCTCCAAATCCTTCGCCAACACCTGAATCTTCTCCCGCTGTTCTACTTCTCTAATGACACTTTTAATTAAGAATGCGCCAACAACGATAGTGAGAATAAGCAACCCACTGTTTATCAAAAGATCTTGTAAATTATAGGAAGTGGTTGTTCTTATCAAAATGACACTCCAAAGTGAGAAAACAAATAGTTCGGTGACAATCACCTTGATGTTGAAAAGGTGGTACTTCAAAATTGCATACCCAATACAAATAAGAAAAATTGAAAAACTTAGATTATCTAAAATGGTATAACGCAGAGTATGGAAGAACGTAGGAATAAGGAAACTAACAGTGGAAGAAACCAAAGAAAAGAAAAAAGCACCGCCCAATACATACCAAATCTGACTTTGTCTCGACGGATCCTTCTCTATTAGCAATTGTTTAATGAAATTGTAAACAATTAAAATAATGATGATTGAAAAGTAAGCCGAGTAGAAATTAAACCAAACTCCCAACTTACCTTCATACCCAAACTGTTCAACTGAATATATATCTTCGACAATGCGATTAGAGAAAAGTGTGACTAGGAAAAAAACAACAGAAACAGGAAAAATAAGGACCTTTACAAAGTTAGGTAATTCTTTCTTGAGGAAAAAGTATGACCAAACTAAGCCAGCGGTAGCAACAATAATTCCCAAACCATAAGAAATACGGATAGTAGAAACCTCAGGATTCAATCTCAAATAAAAGTTATTAAATGTCCAAATACTTGCGGAAAAAGCAAACGCTAAAAAGGTAACGTTGTCTTTTTCATGTTTACTGTGTATCAGAATAATAACCCCCAAGAGGACATTCAGTACACTAAAAAAGAGAATCAAGTATTGCATCAGATGTTCTTTAAAAGATTAGAGTAATTTTGGCTAAATACCTTAGCGATGTTTTCTTGATAGTTGCTTGCGGAATAATCGTACAATACACGGAGCAACAAAATGAGATTGTACTTTAGATTGAAGTACAACGCATCCGAACCAAACAATAACTTCTCTATCCCACAACGCTTCAGAAATGTCGAGATATGGGCTGGGTTTACACCCGCTGTATCAAAATAAACATTTTTATATTTGGCTAGGTGTAGCACTAAATCAAGGTTCGGGTTTCTTACATTATAAACACCAAGATGAGCTATCACAACAGGAATCCTCAAATCTTGTATAAAACTCCTTCTATTTGAGAAAAAGTGTTTAAGTAAAGCATACTCTCTTTTCTCAAAAGTTGAACCTGTGGGAACAAACGAGATCCCCCCATGGAACAAGAGATAGAGTTTGTGCTTCTCTGCAAAACGATAAACGGCATTTAATTTTGATTCAAAAACCGAAGGGTTTAAGGAGGGGTGAGGATAGAATAATTGGATATTGGGGTGGAGTTTAATTCCTCGAATTGAATATAGCTCAACCTGACTATACAAATCGCGTTCCAATTCCTTCTCCTCTAGATCAAAATTTACTGAACCAAGTCTTAGAAAACGTGGAGAATCGAGAACGGAATATAAGCTTTGGGGTGAGACTTTGGGATAAATTGGCACAAGAACTGCATTGTCCATTGAGGCATCGGTTAAAGTCTTAAGAAGAAATTCCTGATCTGTTATTTTAAATCTCTTCTTTATTTCTTTTTGAATATATCTAGGAACTCTACGAAAAAGTATTTCCAAAAGAGTTAGTGAAAAACTATTATAGTGGAAACGCTCTAATAAAGTTGGGTTGTTCTCCACTTGCAAATCATCTTGGTGTTCTATATGTGCCGAGTGAAATCCAAAGACATCATGCGGATGAAAATGGGTATCATAAAAAATAAGTCCTGCTTGTTTCTTAACTTCTTGAAACCGACTCAAAATCTCTTGATCGTCCATATCACTATTAAAATCTAAGCTCTTCTTTTATAGAAACAAGAGCTTTTACCAAACCATCCATATGCTCCTTTGTGTGATCAGCCATTAATGTGAGACGTAACCTGCTAGCCCCGTGTGCAACTGCCGGCCAACGTATACAAGGAATAAAATAACCTTTTTCAAGTAGACGACGTGAAACTGTAATTGCTTTTTTTTCATCTCCAATCACGATTGGTATAATCTGAGTTTGACTCTCTAACGTATCGAAGTCGTGCTTTGCTAGTTGTTCATGCAAGTATGACACATTACCCCACAATCGCTCTCTTCTCTGTGGTTCACTCGAAACAATATCAATTGACTTTATAAGACCTGCAGCAATTACTGGTGGGATAGGAGCTGAAAAAATATACGTTCGAGCCGTAACTCGTAAATACTTAATAAGTTCTTTTGTCCCCGCAATAAATCCCCCTACCCCACCGAATACTTTCGTAAAAGTCCCCATGGTTATATCTGGGGGTGTTTGCAAATGGAAATGCTGTGCAGTTCCTCTACCCGACTCCCCCAAAACACCAGTTGCATGAGCATCATCCACCATGACTACGACATCATATTTTTTCCCAAGACCCATAATCCCCCCAAGAGGAGTTATGTCTCCATCCATACTAAAAACCCCATCAGTGATAATTAGTTTTCTGCTATATCCACTTGCCTTTTTTAAAAGTCTTTCTAGGTCATCAAGGTCTCGATGTTTATAAATAATCTTTTCAGCTCTTGAGAGACGAATACCGTCAACGATACTGGCATGATTAAGTTCATCACTAAAAACCACACTCGTATCACGTAAAAATGTCTTGCCTTTCAAATAACTTACAAAAGAATGCGCAAGGGGATCTAATAATGCCGGTATCACGCCCGTGTTAGCCATATATCCGGTTGAAAACGTTATTGCATCTTCAGTTCCTTTAAACTGTGCTATTTTCCGCTCAAGTTCTCCCTGTATCTCAGTATTTCCTGAAACCAGTCGTGACCCTCCAGAACCCATCCCATAACGTTCAACAGCTTTTTTCATCTCCTCTTTAATTCGAGGGTCTGTAGCAAGACTCAAGTAATTGTTAGAGCAGAAAATCAATACTTTTTCCCCATTTACAGTTATTTCCGGGTTAGTTGAAGCCCCCTCAATAGTAGAAATGTCTGGATAAATAACCTTATCCTCAATAAAAGAAAGCACCTTATTTATCTCACTAAGTTTCATATAAAGTGAGAATCCATAGAACTAACGAACTTTCTATTCCCTCCATACCTAGAATTATACCAAAAATCCAGCCTTTTCTCACTTACCACAGCTCATTGACAAACAGGGTTAGATTGATACAGTTATTAGTAGTTCACAGTGCCACCTCACGCGAGGAGCGGATAAACTGTGGTGTACATCACATAGTTGGGTAGCTCCCAACATAAATAGAAAGTGGAAGCGATGAAAACAAATGAAATGACCGAAATACCTCTGGTTAAACGCCTATTTGAGCCGATTCCCGCACCAGTGGCTGATGCTGGTTCTTACGATCAGAAAACGCAGACTTGGACTCACCGCAGTCCCGCACTGCATAGTCCGGTCAAACACTGCCAGGAAGAGTAGCGGTTAACGCCTCCTTCTCTTGAAGGTTCTCCGAGGGTTACTCCTCGGAGTTTTTTTTTGAGTTATATCCAAAGCGAACTTAAGAGCAAGCGAGAAATGATAGACTCGCATTTTTGTGTCGGCAAACCCCCCGACATGTCCTGAAGAAAATGAACGAACACTGAGTTGCTTTCCGGCTTTCTCCATAACCTGTTTGAAGTGGATAATCTGCCGCGGAGGACAGCGCGTATCATTTTTTCCGTATATAATTAAAATTGGCGCTTGAATGCTATCTACATAGGTAACAGGAGAACTACGGACATATCTTCTCAACACTTCGTCGGGTGTACCGCCAAATAACTCCCGATCGAATGCCTTGAAGAAAGCTGATCCATCCTCGTATTGCATAATGCAATCCGTAATCGGTGTCCCGGCAAAAGCGCCTTTCCATAAAGCGGGGTATTTTCCAAGAGCCAGCAAAGCAACGTAACCGCCCCATGACCAACCGAACAAAACAACACTGTCGGGATTTGTCCAACCCTTTTTTACAAGGTGATTACGCGTTGCGACTACATCCTCGACTTCCCAGTGTCCAGGGTTCCGGTATATTTTCCTCTCAAAATCTTCTCCGAAACTGATAGAACCGCGATAGTTGACCGCGCAATATCCGAAACCGTGATCAAGCCATGCGCGAACCCGCGGGAGGTATTCATCATTAACGATCCCATGAGGTCCTCCGTGAATGTCAATGATGAACGGGTATTTTTTCTTTGCACCTTTCGGACGGGCTACCCATGTATGCACTTTCGTCCCGTCGGACGAGACGCACCACTCACTTTGAAAGTCTCTGTCTTTCTGCATATCGGGGAAAGTTGACTGTGTTCCATAAACATAAGTGGTTCTTGTATACAATGGCGCTTTCAATTTGATTATCCTTGCCGGTGACTCAAATGATTGCCATTTGAGCAACATTGACCCATCAGCGAGATGAGCTACCGAACCAAAGAAGAGGTCGAAGCTGCCATATCTAGGGCCAATGCGGCGTACTCTTTCAGTACTAATGTTGTATGTAAAGAGTTTTTGTTCCACCTGGTCTACCGCGCAGACGGTAAGCATAGTATTCTTCTGGTTCCAATCGAGAACGAATATATCCCCCGGCTGGCCGATATTAACTTTCTCCATTTTTCCTGTTGAGACATGAAAAAAAGCTGGGGAATATGACCCATATATATTAGTCAAACACAGTATTCGAGAATTTGAAGCATCTGAAGAGAATAGACATGGTGTAATGGTTCCCCAGACATTTTGGATTGAGCTCCGCGTTATTCCACCGGTAGTATTGTCTATCACTAACATATCGTGCGACGTTTCTTTAAGCTCAGCGATGCAGGTGTACTGACCATCTCCGCTTATAACTGCTTCACTGACAACATGCGATGAAGAATACACGCATTGAGTTTTTTCTTGCCCTAGAGAAATCAAATAGACTTTGCTCGTCTCTCCAATTGATGCCGTAAAGACCACACGATCTCCGTTATCACTACTGCTTACATTGTACGAGTAATACACGGGCAGATCGGGCGTTATGTCCACTGCCTCTCCTCCAGCGAACGGTATCCGAAAGAAATGCCCATGCTCGCTCCCCTGTCTTTCATCTATGTAATAAATAAAATTCCCATCAGGGGAAATGGAGCCGAAAATCGTGCCGTTGCGTCTGTTCGTCATCTGCCGTGTAAATCCGGTGCGCGCATCATATGTATGCAATTCGAATTTACCAGATTCGTTTGACACAACGAGCATCCGATGAGAAGCATCGCGGGCGGAATGTACCCACAATACCTGTCTGAAGTAGAAAGCTTTTTCCCATCCTTTTCGCATTTTGTCATTGGTTCTTTTTTTTCTCATGTTTGTTTGCCGAAGTATTTACATCCTACTATTTTCGTGATATATTTGCAAAAATAGTTCACTGACAAACCAAAAGGAACCTAATATGAAAACCGTCTTGATTATGACACATCGGCGAGGATTTGAAGCCGATGCAGTTATTGACATGTTGCGCAACCGTGCCGTTCCTGTCTTTCGATTCAACAGCGACGATGGAGAACACGCATCCTATACCTCCTACAATATCCGCAAAGAGAACACCGATATTCGTCTTACGTGCGATGCAAGGGAGATTGACACCTCAAACATTGCAGTTGGGTGGTGCCAACAAAATCCTCCATACTTGAGGCAAACGGCAACTGATATGCAGTGCCTGCAACGCGAAAATCTGTGGGCGGCACAACTTGCTCTTTCTGATATCCTCTGTGTCCCGTGGCTGAATCGACCCCGATGCGTCCTATCTGCATCGAACAAAATTCTACAGCTCATGCAAGCACAGCGACTCGGTATGCCCATCATGCAAACTTTGATATCAAACGACCCAAAACGTATTCGAGGTTTTGCTTCTGAGGTGCCCGTGGTTGCCAAGAATCTGGCAACACCATGGATGCCGACTTCGAAAAATCACCTGGATGCCGCGTACACCAAGATTGTTTGCTCTGATTGGTTGGCATGTGATGAAGATCTCGCGTTCTGTCCGGTCATATACCAGACATACTGCGCGAGACGGGCGGACTACAGGGTTGTTGTCGTTGATCAACGAACGTTTGCCGCTCGGTGTAAGCCGAATGAGTGGCAACATGAGGACATTCGCCACGGTTCACTGATTGAGTCTTTATATGAAGCGTGCACTTTTGATTCCGGCATACTTCAAAAGCTTACTACTCTCATGAAAGACCTCTCCGTCAATTACTGCTCGGCTGACTTTATGGAGGATACGCGGGGAAATATCTATTTCCTTGAACTGAATGTTTGTGGAGCATGGTGGTGGATTGACCGTGTCTATAACGGTGCCGTGTGTAAAGCGATTGCCGACTATCTGCAATCTCATCTGCACTAGCCGAGAGAACATCTCGCCAATCCTAACCAAACCCACCCCGAGCTACAGTTTACTGACAGCTCGGGTTTTTATTTAAAATGTGCCCGGTCGAAAATATCCTTTGGTCTCATTTTAATGATTTCCTGCCACTTCAGATTTGGATTGTTTGTTACAAACGATTCTACTAGATGGTAACCAACAGAGTACCCGGTCCACCGAGCGTACTTTTCGTTACCAAAAAATACGGCGCGATAGACTTTTTTGTCGGTTGATTGTAGAAGGTTCCCTAATTCCATTTCTAGAAACAAGCTTCTGGATTGGTTTATACCAAGAACTTTTGTCCAAGGTGCCCGTTCGTCGCCAACGGCTTGTTCGCGAAAATGCTCAGCCAAACCTTCAAAAATTATTGAATCGAGCAGCGATTCACATTTGTTGTATCGTAGGGATACTGAATGGCCGTACTCATGACCGATGGTTTCGGTTAAAGCTCTTTCCCAATACTGATTGAGCGGATTTACGAATACCAGAATTGTATCTTTCCACGGCGTATAGCCGGTTGTCCCGAACATCTTTTCTTTAACGAATTTACTGAATGTAGGGAAGACGAAAATGTGAACGGTTTCAGTGGGCAGTTTATTAGAGCACTGAACAACTGCTTCTTTGATTGCTCTGACTATTTTCTTTTCGTCTAAAGCAAAATTGAAAATTTCGTTGTCAGTTTCTTTTTCGTCAAAAACAGTACTCATCAGGTAGCTATTAAGTGCATCCTTGGTACTGAAACCCGCATAACCGATATCCGTTTCTTTAATGTCTTTCGACAAATGTGACACCAACCTCTTTTTATCTCCAGCAGTTGCGCCGGGATCAGAACCTTGTAAATAAATATCGGCGATTGTTTTGCCTGCACTTTTTATTTCTTTTGTTTTCATTTAGAACCACAGTTTAAGAAAATTCTCCTATTGTGTATGATTATACCACCCGCATAGCTATCCTTCAGTAAATACCATACAATAGAATTAAAAAAACGTCGAGGTTGAACCTCGGCACACAAGATAATTGTGTCTGTCCTGTACCAACACCTTTGGTAACTGTAATCCGTCTAGTCAAAATATTTTCTAATCCCCTCCATACCTATAATTATAGCAAAAATACCGACTTTTCTCATTCTCCCTACATGCCTTGCGTGTTTGAACAACTTGTGGTAATTTCGCGATAGAAACGTCCACCTAAAAACAACAACAAAGAACCTTGAAAGAAAGGGGGACTATGTTAAAAAGTCTAGGTGTAGATTTAGGTAATGTAATTATTGACCACGTTGGTTTTGGCACAACACGTGAATTTGTCAGGAACGGAGATTATAATTCGATTCCGGCAGTGCCTGGAGTCTTTGAAGCCCTAAGGCAACTCAATCAGCTGAAGTTCAGCAGTAACATCTTTGTGGTATACAACGCAACAAATGTTGCTGATCAAAAAATTATCTCTTGGTTGCAATATCACAACTTTTTCAAAAAGACTGGCATTTCTACTGAAATGGTGATGCGAACTCAAAATGGGAGAGACAAATCGGCTCTTTGTAAGAAGTTTGGTGCAACACATTTTATTGACGATCGCCTTGAGGCATTGAGTTATCTCATTGGGAAGGTAGAGAACCTCTACTTACTTCGACCACAGCAAACCGAAGTCAAACAGCACCAACGCTTTCTGCCATTGGTACAACAAGTCTCGAGCTGGAATGAGGTCATTCAACTACTCTTGCCTTAGCGCAGCCTTCTGAAAATAGGGGGCTGTATTTTTTGTAGAAAAATGTTACAGTAAAAAAATGAAAAAAGAAGCCCTCGGTGTTGATATAGGAAACGTAATTATAAACCACCGCCTTACAGATAACAATGACAAGACCCTGTATGAGGAACGATACTCAACAATCCTAGCCACAGAGGGCGTGTACGAATCCCTAAAAGAGCTGAACGATAAAAAGTTTCATGGCAATATTTTTTTAATATCAAAGTGCACTCCATGGGCACAAGAAAAGATTCTAGCGTGGCTAAAGGATAATGATTTTTACGCTAAAACAGGCCTCAAACCAGAGAACATCTTTTTTTGTCGAGAGAGACACGAAAAAGATAAAATCTGCAAAGAAAACAACGTTACATATTTCATTGATGATCGTCTAGAAGTTTTAAGTCATATGGTTACTACTGTACCCCACTTGTTCTTGTATCAGCCAGATCAAGCAGAAATTAATGAATATCGCCAGTTTCTCTCTCAAGTCGCGGTGGTAGAAACTTGGAAGGAGGCTGTAGAGAAAATCAAATAAATCTACCGTGTCTACTATCACAAGGGCACAGATAGTAGGAGATGAAATACAAATTCCAGTTGAATTATGGAGGAATGATTCAGGAATTTTTGTCGTGTCTCTATCTCTACCAAGAACCTATTTTCGAGAACCGTTCTTTACTGACTCTCTCGCAAAATCATTCAGTATTCTAAAATCTGGAATCAAAGTGCACCGAGAAGATACGCCACTTACTCGCCCTGTACACTATGATGAGAAAGACAAACGCGTTATATACACACCTATAAATGAATTTGTACAAAGACATTCAGGGGTAAGAGTCGATAAGAAGCCGGGTTTTATCTTCCATATGTCACGCTGTGGTTCAACCTTGACCGCTCAGATGCTTGCCATCAGTAATAGATTTTTTGTTTTATCAGAACCAACGATTATCAATTCGGTGTTGGACCCAGCATTAAATATAAGCCAAGAAAACAGGTCACAATTGTTGCTCGCTTCAATCAAAGCGCTGGCTATGTGTTCCCCCAAAGCCTGCGATTATGTATTTATCAAATTCAGAAGTTGGAATGTGTTGTATCTAGAATACATACTGCAAAATTTTCCTGATGTTTCCTGGATGTTCATTCACCGATACGGCCTTGAAGTTCTGCAGTCCGTTCTCGAAAAACCACCGGGCTGGCTTAGGAGTCGGAGAAGTTACGCACGATATTTTTCGGATTTCTTAGGAATAGATGAGAAAAGCTTACGAACAATAAGTGACAATGAATACGCATCCAGAATGCTCGGTATATTTTGCCGTACGGCAAGAAATCTAAGTTCCCAAAATAGCATGTTTGTTGATTATGATAATCTGAAAAATGATTTTGCGACAGTAATGAAAAAGTTATGGAACATTGATTTAACAACTGAAGAAATACACGCAATGGAAAGAATTTCAAAACTAGACTCAAAGGACGCAAGCAAAACAAAACTATTTGAACCAGACAGCAAGACGAAAATTGCAAAATCAACAAAAATCCAAAAAACGCTGGTCAGCAGGTTTGTTGAAAACGAGCGAGTAAAATTAACTAACCAATAAATATGAAAATAACTATAGTAAGCGACCTGCTCAAAAGTCCCGCGAATAGCGAATTTGAAATAGTAGAACGTAAGGGACGAGGACACCCAGACACTCTCTCAGACCGCCTGGCAGAATTACTATCCGTGACCTATAGTAAATACACGCGGGATAAATACGGTGCAATACTACGACATCAGTTTGATAAGCTCTCGCTGATGGGAGGAAAATGTGATATTCGTTTTGGTGGCGGTAATTTTACCTCTCCAATCCGTCTCCTTATAAATGGTAGAGCCACGCCGAAAATTGGAAATGAAACTATAGAATTTAAAGACTTGCTTATAAATACTGCGGCTCATTTTCTAGAAGAGGAATTGAGAAACTTCAAATTCCAAGATAACTGCCGAGTAATGTGGGAAAACACGTCCAACAGTACTCGAGGAATGATAGAGGGCGAACATGGAGGAAACTCGCCCATACACTACAGGTTTCACCCTAGAAACTTGAAAGACTTACCGGAGTCTACCAAACCGATCTCTAATGATACTGCTGTAGGGTGCTCGTGGGCACCATATTCCCCTATTGAAAAAATGATTTTAGAAATTGAAAGCACGTTAACCTCAAATGAAACGCGGTTACAACACCCATGGATGGGTTCAGACTGTAAAATTATAGCTTGCCGACTCACTAATTGCAGGAATAAATCGGCTTACACCTTCCAAGAGACAACAATTCCAACAAATGCAAGGTGTCCCTATGGAACAGTGGCTACGGGAGAGAGGTATCGTGGGAACACGAGAACAAACGATAAAACAGACTACGGAGAACTTCAAATCCCTTAGACAAAATGTTGATGAGGCATTTGAAAAGATACCGGGGAATCACCGCGATCCTCGTATTACAACTGTCGCAGATGAAGCGGCAGAATTTGCTAAAAGCACCGAATCCAGAGAAACGGGTAGGATGTCTCAACTTGTTGAAAAGGCAAAAGGAGAAGGACTTACGATGTCTGAAATAAATGAAGTAAAGCAATTCTACGAAAGAAAAATAAAAACAGGTTACAAAAAAGACCCTACGAAGACATCTGAACAAGTGCAGAGGGCAACCAATAGAGACACCGGTATTCGTGAAGCACAACTTGAGATCGCTGACAAAGGAGGATTCACCAACCTTAGAGAGATGCACAAAGAGATTCAGGCTAATCGATTCCTTTCTGATGAGATTGCTGGAAGAATGGAAGGTCAAGGGGCTAACAACATGATGACTATAACGGACTTGATTGTATTAATTCCAGGACTTGTGGTTGACCGCTCATTCTTGGCTGGTTTTGTGGCTAAAAAACTATTTTCAACAGAGACAGTAAGAGCGGCGGCGGCAAAGATTCTTTCTGGTTCTGGCAAACCGAGACCTCTACCAAGAGCAGATTTGGATGAAATAACAAAGAGGGCAAGTGAACTATTGAAACGTGAAG
This sequence comes from Candidatus Taylorbacteria bacterium RIFCSPHIGHO2_02_FULL_46_13, assembly GCA_001821015.1. Classification (GTDB taxonomy): domain Bacteria; phylum Patescibacteriota; class Minisyncoccia; order Phycocordibacterales; family DSPV01; genus 2-02-FULL-46-13. The sequence goes on along the minus strand of MHRQ01000023.1, from coordinate 2,615 downwards.
AAGATTTGAGAATGGAAACACAAAAAGCCGCCCTCCTTATTGATGAGCTCCAAAAGGCAGGATACACAATGAGCGAAGGTTCAAAAGGATTTATTGTGGAAAACCCTATTCCTTTGTCTAGAAACGAACAAGCTCTTATTCGTTCTGCAGAAAACGCCGCACAGCAGAAACAGATCGTGGATTACATCTTAGAACAACGTGCGAAAGGTAATGCGGTAGGAGAAGGCTTTACTATTCAGGATGTAGACAACGTTCCCATACTCAATCCTCAAGAGAGATTCAACCCCAATAAAATGGAGACAGATATAGAAATTTAATTAGAAAAGAATAGACCTAAAATAGCACACAGCACGATGAAGAGGAATAAAGCCATAAAATAACCCTACCACAATGCCTCCCCTAACGCAACGCATAAAAGAATCAAGAATGGACAACGGTGTCTGCCCCGTCCCTACACCTTTTGTAACTGTAATAACTCTAGACAAGCTATTTTCTAACCCTTTCCATGTCTAGATTATACCAAAAATCAAAGGTTTTTCTCACCCACCGCGAACATTGACAAAATTGACATTACGCTTTATCCTAAAGACAGGAAACCGTGATTGCGAATGTTCCTGAAAAGCTAGTCAAACCGTTAGTTGCAGTACAGATATTATGAAGAATAAATCTATTCCTGATAGTTCATTCGTTAAGTCAAGTTACAGTCAGCCGGGAGGCATCATCAACTGTGTCGCCGTGGCTCGCACCGAGAAAATGGTGGCGGTCCGAGATACAAAAGACCCCTCCAAAACCACCCTCTCATTCACGCACTCCGAGTGGAAGGCATTTTTAAAAGGAGTTCGCGCCGGTGAGTTCAATGTCTGAACAAAGAGGGGTAAGCCAAAAACTTACCCCTTATATTTTGTGCCGTTTGAAGCGGACAGTGGCAAAAACTATGATTAAAGTAAAAAACATTTCAAAAAATTATGGGACTCTCGTTGCGCTCAATGAAGTATCTTTTGCTTTGGAAAATTGCGGGAAGGCGGCGCTTGTTGGATCAAATGGTTCGGGCAAAACTACGCTACTGAAAATTCTTGCTGGTATAGAAGAGTATGACAGCGGTTCTATAGAATACTCCACTGGAATGCGCATTGGCTACTTATCGCAAGACACCAGTTTGGCTGAAGAAAAAACAATCCGCTCATATATTCAATCTGTTTTTGATGTAAGTCTTAGAAGCGAAAACGAAAAAAGCAAATATGATTTTGAGCATCGTATGAAAGTAGTGCTGGCTGGTTTTGGTCTGAATCATATCTCTCTGGACAGAAAGTTATCAAGTTTAAGCAGTGGACAAAAAACAAAAATAGCGCTTGCCGGGCTATTGCTTAAAAACGCCGGTCTTTTGCTGCTTGACGAGCCGACGAATAACCTTGATATACCAGCGCTTGTCTGGCTTGAGGATTTTCTCAAAAAATCTCAGGCGGCTTGCATTATTGTGTCTCACGACAAGCGTTTCTTAGACAAAGTAACGGACAGGGTTTTTGAGCTGGATTGGACAAACCATGCAATAACCGCGGAAAGAGGCAGCTATAGTAATTATCTTGAGAGAAGACTGAGGTCAATCAGGCGGCAAAAAGAAATGTATCTAGCTCAACAGAAAGAAATCACACGACTGACGCAAGAGGCAAAAAGGAGAAAAGAGAAGTCAGCTAAAGGGGCTCGGTGGACTGGTTCAGACAATGACAAATTTCTAAGGGGGTTCAAGCGAGAACAAGCTGGCAAATCGGCACGCGGTGCCAAGGTATTGGAGAAACGGATTGAGCAGATGGAAAAAATTGAAAAGCCGGTTGAAAAAATGCCCTTTCGCATTGATTTAGAAGCCGAACATTCCGGCGCACAAGCTGATATCAATCTGATTGGCGCAGTTGTGCGTCATGATAACGATTTTTTTGTAGGGCCAATTTCTCTTGAAATTGGATACGGCAAGCGGATTGGCATAGTTGGACAAAATGGTTCGGGCAAAACAACTCTGTTAAAAATTATTTCCGGCAATAGTACGCTCCAAAGTGGGAATGTTGTTATTGGATCAGGTGTTCGCATTGGCAATATGATGCAGGAACACGACAATCTGCAGAGGTCTGCGATGGTAATGAACTTCTTCGCAGAGAAAACCGGATTTGGCATAAGCGAGGTTTACAATACTTTAAAAAGAATTGGGTTTTCCGAAAAGAATGCGCGGGGATTGATTTCCGAGCTAAGCCCCGGTGCTAGAGCGCGGCTTTTGTTGGCAATATTTTCGGCACTTTCGGTGAATGTCCTACTTTTAGATGAACCGACAAATCATTTGGATATTGAAGCCGTTGCCGTTTTGGAGGAAGTGCTTACGGATTACAAAGGAACAGTCATCTTGGTGTCCCATGATCGCTATTTTCTTGAAAAGACACGGCTGGATTTTGTCTATTTATTGGAAGACGGAAAGATTAAAAGAATTCCGGATTTGCGGCAATATATTGAGTCAGCAGAAAAGAACGCAGAAAAGTCATTGAAAAATTTTAAATGACTTTGAATTACGAAACTCCCTTTTTCTCTCATTTTCATATAAAATAGAAACAGCTCCCTTGCGGAGCTGTTTCTAT
>MHRQ01000022.1 GCA_001821015.1 Candidatus Taylorbacteria bacterium RIFCSPHIGHO2_02_FULL_46_13 | reverse complement strand
TTATTATGCGGCGAAGCCTCGGGTCATACCTCGGGGCCCTGCCCCGAGGTAATTGATTAGAAAAGATTTCCTCGCAGCTCTGCTGCGGGGTAGTTGATTCTAGATGGAAGCCGAAAAAAAATGGGTAAAGTAGGCAGGTGCTGATTTTCAGTTGGGTTTTTGATACAAAGGCATTCATTTTTGGGACAATAATACTCAAAAATGAGCAACTCATGACTCCAATATAACCTTATTCTAAGGGTTATTTTTAGTGTTGACCGAACTGGGGGTTTGTTTTGAAGTATTGACAACAGGTTCGTCTTATGCTACAATGGCATTTGTCAGAGTTTTAGCTCTGGCGTTTTATTGTCTAGCGAGTGAGGGGAATAAAAAAGTAAACTCTTTTATTCCCGAACGAGCGACGACAACAAAGGGGTGAAATGCCCTTTATTTTCTAGCCGTAAATGAGGAGGACTGACGTCTATCCTCATAGAGGCAGGAAAATAATCGGAACAACTGTTTATTCAGTTACATTGAAAATTTATGACGTTTATTGGAGTCGCAACAAGTTTTCTGATGCTCTCGTACGGTCTTTCTGGACAGGGTACGAGTTCTCTACAAACCACAACGATTCCCATGGCGCCCGTAGCCGATCGTAGCACTGAGGCTACAACTCGGTTTGTGGATCAAAATAAGCGTGAAGCTATGGCAAAATATCTGAAAGAATATTTTTCTGACACGCCTATTCTTGCCGACATTGCTTTCTGTGAGTCTACCTATCGCCAACTTGGTATGAATGGGGAAGTGCTCAGAGGTAATAAAGATTCTGACGACATTGGGGTAATGCAAATTAATTTGCGTTATCACGGAAAGCAAGCCGAAGAGCTCGGATTGGACTTACAGGGGCTTGAGGGTAATCTTGCGTACGCTAAGTATCTTTACCAAAAGCAAGGAGTGGAACCTTGGCGTTCATCAGAAAAGTGCTGGAACCAAAGGAATGCGAGTAAAAGCTAGAAAACTTTCTTAAAAGGCCCCGAAAGGGGCCTTTTAAGTTTATCTAATTTTTGGGTATCAAGGGTAGGTAAGGGGAGGAGTTCAGGCTCTTTTCCTAAGGTAGAGTATGTCGCACAATATATCTTTTACGCGTGTATGTTGTGCGACTTATATAGATAGAGCACAGAGAAAACAGTCTAAGTTGTGCCTTAAGCTTTACTTTAAGCAAGTGCTAATGGTTTACGAGACTTGCAAAACCCTTTAAATGAATTCCACGAGAGCAATCTTTGCCCAGTTAGTAGTCTCTTCTTCTTGTTCTCAACCAGATTATCCAGCATCTCTTGCGTGATATCTTCATTCATTTGTAAGAAGATTACAGGATACTCACGCATATACGTTGCCTGATATTTGTCTAATTTGATATTTAAGCAACCGGTCAGATTACGCAGGCTATTTGGGTAGAATACATCAACACAGAAGCCCTTTCTGGAATCATAAACAAAGAAATCTGCTCGAGTTCGTTGGTCATCCGTAAAAAAATACTCGCGGTGTACAAATTCTTTTTTAAATACATTTTGAAGAAATTCATACACTGTCTGCTCGATCTCGTGTGCTCTTTTGTTGATGCTGTGCGCACGTTGGGAGCTATGAATTCCAGAACGAAAATCAGTTTGCGAGTCTAGTTTCAGTCTCTTCCTAAGTTCCACTAAACCACCAAAACGCCGTTCAATTTGACGCGCAGACGGCAAATAGTCATACGCATCGACTTCGGTAGCGGTTGGATATCGCGAGTATTGCTTATAGAAGCTTTCTAATCCTTCTGCCAGTTCTTCGAGCGTCCATGGTTCTTGTTTCCCTGCTTTTTGTAGGCGAAGCGGCATCTCTATAGCTTACAGCAAAGACATGAGTCGCACAAGATACATGCACGCCCTTGTTTTGCGTGAAGTCTTTCCTATATTATTGCCCTCCGGTGCTTGTTTTAGGTAAAAAAGATGACAACGGATGCCAGATGTAATCTGTCCAGACTTTTTCAATCACGTGCCATGTGAACGAAACATTTTTTACAAACAGCGGCCCTTTGGTCGCTTGTTCAAGATCAATCCCGAAGTAGCTCAACGCTATAAGCGCTATGAGAATCAGAATAATCGTCTTAACAAATCCTCGCTGTTTGGTATACGTCATAGTATGATGCTTTCATTATAAAGATTATGTCAGTGACGGCAAGACCCCCTGTGCGAGACTGTGGTCTCAACGGGGCAAGTATGAAATCGGATTTAGGTATGCTTTCAGGTCGGCAATCGGCATGTGATAGGTTCCCCCGCAGATACGGCTTTTGCGGTCTAGGATTTCTAATCCTTGTGTAGCATACACCGTGAAGTGCAGGTGTGGCCCTGTAGCGTAGCCCGTAACTCCGCTATATCCTATAACAGAGCCGGCAGAGACTGCTACGCCTTCGCTCACTGAAATGACCGAAAGATGCGCGTACAGGGTTGAGAGGCCATTCGGATGCTTTATCACAACCCATTTACCGTATGAAGATCCCGGACAAACCGTATCAGTGTCTCCGGCGCCAAGAATCACCCCATCAAGAGCCGCTTTCACAGGTGTGCCGATTGAGGCGCGCAAATCTATGCCATTGTGTCCATGGCCATTGTAGGCTTGAGGATTGGCGCGGGCAAAAGCAGTATCACCAAAATATTGTGTCACGTATACATCATCAAGCGGCCACGACAAGATGCCGCGCTGTGCAGTCGGATAACTTGAAGGGTCAATGAGCAGCTTGAGCTCTGATTCAAAACTTAAAAGTTCTCTCTCAAAGGCGTCTCGTTTCGCGATTTTTTCCTGCAGAAGTTTATTGTAGGTCGTCTCACTATTTTTAGTAGCTGCGAGGAGCTTGTTTTTCTGACTGGTGTTGTACTCTACGGCTTTTTTCTGGTCACCTTGCTGTTGTTTTAGGCTTGCCAGTTTCTGTTTAATCTGTGTAGCCTCTATTTGCTGGTCTTCAAGGTCTGTTTTCACGCTTGCTAAAAGCGTAATGCGACCGCGAAGAACATTTTGAAGATTTTGTATACTCTCTATGTCATCCCAAATATCCGATAAGTCTTTACCGCTTAATATATTTTCTACAAATGACACCTGATCATAGTTGTTAATGGTTCGGAGGCCCAAAGCAATAGCGGCCCTGTTCGTGCCTATTCGATCTGATTTGTCTTTAATGCCTATTGAAAGTTCTTCCAGTTTGTAATTGTTCAGACTTATTTTGTTTTCAGTGACGGCAAGATCAGCAGTCAGTTTTTTACGCGTAATATCCAAGGTCTTCAGTTCACCCTGAAGGCTTTGCTTTTGACCGGCTATCGTCTTAAGCTGACTTTGATATTGGCCGATCTCATCTTCTAGAGCCTTAATGACCGTGGTGCGCTGGTCTATGAGGTCGCGTAATTCGTTTCCGCGATCGGGTGTTTGCATGAACGCTTCCAACGGGAAAAACAGTGTGATACAGATACTGCTGAGGGCGACAAGGCCTGTGTACGGCGCAAAATGACGCATTATGAGACCTATTCTATCAGATGAAGGGCATAATTGAGGCGCGATACGCTTTCAGGAATACCAATAACCGAAACAATGCTGAATGGGTCTATAGATTTTTCTTTACCCGAAAGTGCCATACGCAAGGGCCACAATACGTTGCCTTTCCCTTGCTCCTCGGCATATGGGAAGATTGCGGCTTTTGCAACTTCAGCAGTTGCATCTTTCGGAAGTTTTTCTATGAGCGCTATTAATGCAATAATATTTGTTTTAGTTTTTGTCAAGTCTAGCTCTTTCTTCCACAGAAGTGCTTCTTTTGCATACACAGGCGTTTCAGTCAGATAGTCAAATTCGCCAAGGTGTGTCAACTCCCCCACCTGCCCAAAGTAGTGTATGCGGTCAGCAAGTACAGGTATCAGGCGTTCTTTTTTCCAATCGGTAAGTCTGCTCAATTGTTCTACAGAATCTATTGCACGCAACATATACGTAGATAGAACTTCTTTCGGTAGTTTTGTTACATACTCTTTGTTCATCCAATTAAGTTTTTCTATATCAAAGACCGCTCCCCCTTTCTGAATTCGCTCCATAGAGAATTCTTTTATCAGTTCTTCTGTGCTGAAAAGTTCTCTGTCATCTCCAGGGTTCCAACCTAAAAGTGCGAGGTAGTTAATAAGAGCTTCAGGTAAATATCCTTGAGCACGATAATATTTTAACGAAACACTCTCCCCATGTTTTCGCTTAGACAGTTTAGAGCGGTCAGGCGCGAGAATAAGTGGGATATGAGCATAGATAGGCCGAGGTGCGCCGATTGCGTCTTGAATTAAGATTTGTCGAGGCGTGTTTGAGATGTGGTCTTCGCCACGGATGACGTGCGTAATTCCCATTTCAAAATCATCCACGACAACTGCCAGATGAAAAAGAGGTTCATCCGTACTTTTAGCAATCACAAAATCCCCCAGTTCAGTTGTATCAAACTCTATATGCCCTTTTACGAGATCATCAAAAGCAACGGTGCGATTGGGATTCTTAAAGCGAATGACCTCTTTGCGTTTTCCTGCTTCTGTCCCCTCTTCGCGAGAAACATAGGCTAAGCCCTTATCAATAAGTCCGGCAAGATATTTTTTGTGAATCGCGAGACGTTCTGATTGCTTGTGCGTTTCATCAAACTCTAAACCAAGCCACGCGAAACTTTCTTTTATGTCATCTTCGTACTCCTTTTTTGATCGTTCTATGTCCGTGTCTTCAATGCGCAGGATTAGCTTTCCGCCATTTTGACGGGCATAGAGATAATTAAACAAGGCCGAGCGCACACCCCCAACATGTAATGGTCCCGTAGGGCTTGGCGCGAATCTGCAAACAATATGCTCTTTTTCCCCCTTATTCATAAAGGTATTCTACCACGATGCACGAACATCATTAAGCACATACGCTAATAAAATGCGGCCGCATTTTATTAGCGTAGGTGCTATTGACGAAATACCTATAAATATGCTATCATTATTTCAGATCATATCTAGGTAATGCTTGGCATTTTCCAGCGTTGGATATGAACAACTCTGAAATTTGAAAGGAAATTATGCAATCCGATTCTCTTTGTCTATTTGGTTTGGCATTGATAATCTTCGCTCTTTTTGGTGGTTTGCCCTTTTTCACAATGAAAAATGTTTGGCTAAGATGTCTGGGCCTTATCACGATGTCTGCCGGGGTGCTCGTTGGTTACGGGATTATGTGCGCGGCTATCAAGGAACAGGAAAATGGAAATAAAAACATCAAACTTCCGCAAACTAATGATATCATCGTCACCAATCGCTAATTCGTGCGTTCTTTCTCAAACGCCTTTCCGTCCCGGAAAGGCGTTTTCCTTTCTCACTTTTATACTCTTCTCTTTTGTATACTAACTCAACGCTATAGCGTTGAGTTAGTATACCTATACAGAAGTCTCTTTAAGTGTTATTTATTATAAGCAAAAAACTCCGGCTTTAGCCGGAGTGTATGTTTGAAGGTGAAGCCATATTAAATGACTACCTACTGTTTAACTACCACCACGAACAACTACCACGAACGGGTAATTGGCTACCACAAATTTAAAGTAGCCACTTAAGTAATCGCCCGCATAGCGGGCAAGTACAAAGCCACCGGACCTAATTCCGGTGGTTGTTTACTGCTCATGTGTAAGTGCAATGCCTAAAATGGCACGGGCGATTTTTTCTGCAGCATCTGGTTTGGCAAAGCGACGGGCGCTCTCCGCCATCTGTTTTTTTAATTTTGAATCATTGATGATGCGCCGGACTTCAGAAATCAAGATATGGGGCTTTAAATTTGCTTCTTCAATAACCAGACACGAGCCACTCTTTGCGTACGCGACCGCGTTTTCTCGCTGGTGGTCGCCGTGTGAATCGGTGATGGGGACAATAATGCTTGGTTTTCCCCACAGCGCGATCTCAAATATGGTTGAACCTGCGCGTGAGATGATGATATCAGCGCATCCTACCGCCATTCTAAGCGAATCAGCGGCGAGATAATCGAACGGCCTGTAACGGTTTTTATTTGGACTATCTTTAAGAATGACGCTGATCACCTCTGTTACTGATTTAAAATTCGCCGTCCCCATCTGATGAATAACCTGAAACTCCTCCAGCAGTTCCGGCAAGATTTCCAAGATTACGTTGTTGATAAGCAGGGCTCCTTGCGAACCGCCTAAAACTAAAATAGTGGGAGTTGCTCTATTAAATTGCAACAGTGCATGAGCCCCTGTGGCAGGCGTTTGGATTTCTTTGCGAATTGGATTACCCGTCCATGCGGTGCGCCCTTGCGGAAAGAATTTTGCAGCTTCTGCGTAGGAAACAGCGATTCTCCCCGCAAATTTTCCTGCCCAACGATTGGCGCGTCCCGGAACGCTATCCGACTCATGAATGATAAGCGGAATACGAAGAATACGCGCGGCAAGTACCGCGGGGAAACTAGTGTAGCCGCCTTTACTGAAAACTATATCCGGATAGATGCCAAAGACGGTAAAAAAACCTGCGATTATCCCCCACCCTGTCTTGAATATATCGGTGATGTTCTGTACAGAAAAGTAGCGGCGGAGTTTTCCGGTGATTACTTTTTTAAAAATAATGTCGTTTTCAAACAAAAGCCGTTTGTCGTATGGTTTGTCCGACATAAAAAAGATCTCGGGAGCAAGCAGATTTTGTTCTCGTGTGATTTTATTGAGTTCTTCAGTAACCGCTATAAGAGGATAAAAATGTCCTCCTGAGCCTCCGCCTGTAAGTACAATCTTCATCTGATTAGAAGTTTATGATTCCCCACTGATTCATAAAGATATTCTAGCATGCCCTCGTAACGACCTAAATAGAACTTGACATATCGTTCTTATTCGTGCTACAATAGCTTAAGATCATTTCTAGTTACCAGTTGGCACTTGCCGACGCTGGATATGAATAATCCTGAAATTTGAAAGGGAAATATGCAATTAGAATCTATGTTAAACGCTGGTCTCTTTGCCGGTGTGTTGTTTACCAGTATCGCAACTGTCATCGTCATTTCCTTTTGCGCGTATAAATCCTCTAGAGAACAGAGGATTATTGGTGCCGTGTTAGTGAGCCTGTTTCTTTTTTTGGGGGTGGGTTTCATTTATAAAGGTATCCACCAAAGGAATGTTGGCGCGAGCCAACTCGCACCTATAGGGCTTTCCCAGGGTGCGCAGGCTGTCCAGAAACTCTTGGGTGGCAAGGAGATCTCGCAGGACTACTTTCTTCTGCTTGATACCTCAACTCTAACCAGCATCGCTGAGTTTGAACTTAAACTCTCTCCTGATGTGTTGGCGAAGTTTAGAGATCAGAGAAGATGGACTATCCGTTTCAACACCAACGACCTCGTTACAGCAACCAATCGTTAGTGTGTTTTTTCTCAAACGCCCTTCCTAACCGGACGGGCGTTTTTCTTGTATAAATAAACTTTACAGTATATATTAATTTGAATTGTCTTAGACTCAAAAGCGAGGAATAATTTTCAAGAACATTGCGCAGGCGAGCTGGCTGGTTCGTCAATGACCCGAGTCTGCGAGGGCTCTTGACGGCAGCGAGCCGAGCATAGCAAAATCGCCCGCTGGGGCGATTTATGCATGTTCTTGAAAATTGATTCCGAGCGACCTTTTACTCTCTTGCGGAACGCGAGATTGAAAGTAAGATACCCGCCTCAGTCAGCGTAAATAGAAGTGCCGTTCCTCCATGGCTGATAAAGGGCAGGGTGATGCCGGAGAGCGGTAAAATCCCGAGCATGGCCCCGATATTTATGAAGGCCTGCGATAAAAACATCATGACAATGCCAACCGCTAAATATCGCCCAAACAAATCCCTCGCGCGGCTTGCCACCCGCAAGCCTTGATGTCCCAAGAGAAAAAAAAAGAATAATAATCCAACACTGCCGATAAAACCAAATTCTTCGCTCGCTACCGCGTATACCGAATCGCCAATGGGTTCTGGTAGATAGTTAAATTTTTGCGTACTTTTTCCAAAACCTTTTCCAAAGAAACCACCGGAACCAACTGCAATAAGCGATTGTTGGATTTGATAGCCTGACCCAAGCGAATCTGCGGTGGGATTTATAAACGTCTGCATACGCTGCTTCACATACGGAAAGACCAACGTCAGTACTCCGGTTAAAAGCGTGCACAGAAGAAGGATAAGGATAACATGCCGGATTTTTGCCCCTGCCGCAATATACATGGCGAGACCGCTGGCAAAGAGAACCATAAAGGTATCTATGTCAGGTTGACTGAACAAAACGGCGCCCGTAATTCCGATCACCACAAGAAATGGCAGTGCCCCCGACCTAAAGGTACTTGCTTTCTGTCCAACCATGGCAAACCAAGCGGCAAGATAGATAATCACCGCAATTTTGAGCAGTTCTGATGGTTGAAAGGTATGAGACCCAAGTGAGATCCAACGTTGCGCTCCACCGTGCGCGAAGCCTAGCCCCGGAATAAATACCGCGAACGAGAGCAGAATGGAAAACGCGAGTAAGTACAGCGACCAGATACGTAGTTTTTTATGCGGTATCCGTGATAAAACATACATACCCAGAAGCCCCGGTAAAAGACCGAAGATCGTTTGGGTAAAGACCACGCTTTTGAAGTCTGCACCAGTGTCTCTTGCTACAAGACCGATTGAGGCAGAAAGAAAAATCACAAAACCAATCCCTGTCAGTGCTAGAAGCGTTGCAAGAAGCAAGCCGTTTACGGGAGCATACGAGCGTCGCATCCTGTTAGAAGCAGAAAACGGAACTACCGTTTCTGCTCGAAGTTATATGAACAATGTTTGACCTATATAATTTCATGTAGACAACCGAACCCTTTTCCTTTTCCACGTCTTCTAACAGGATTAACCGATCAATCCAAATATTAAACCGATAATCGCAAAGACCACGCCGATGACCCAATAACGCATCGTTACTTTATAGGGAGGCCACCCGAGGGCTTCAAAGTGGTGGTGTAACGGCGCGACAAGAAAAACTTTTTTCTTCCGAAATCTTTTAGACAATACTTGAATAACATTGGAGAGGCTGGTAAGTACCAGTGGCATCGCGATGACAGGAAGTACAAAGACTCCGTGGCCCCCATCCACTGAATCGGTCATGAACGCGACAACGGTAAGCGTAATAGTGAGTGCCATACTACCTGTTTCTGACATGTAAAATCGTGCCGGTGGAATATTAAACCAAAGAAAGGCCAGAATCGCGCCGACAAGTGTCGCGCAAAATGCGGCGAGGTTGACCTGTTGTTGATAGAACGCAATACCCGTGTACGCGGAAAAGATCGCTGCAAAGATTCCACCCGCAAGGCCGTCTATGCCGTCTATGACGCCCCCCGAATAGATTCCAAGCGCCACCATGAGAAACAGCGGAATAAAAAGCCATCCGATTTCAAGCGCTCCGTAGAAAGGAATGCCGATGGAATGCGATTCAAGTTTGATATAAAACCAGACTGCAACCAAGAGTGAGATTGCCGTTACAATAAGGAGCCTCTTTTTTAAAGATAATCCCCCGGCGACATAATCACCGGACCCTTTAATCTCAAGATAGTCGTCGACAAGGCCGACAAATCCGCCTAACAGAAGTGTCGCAAAGGGGATCCAGGTTTGGTTCCTACTCAAGAAGAGAAGTTTGTCTGAGTTTACAGACGGAAACAATAGTGCGATAAGGTAGAGAGTGCCGAGGGTCAATAGTGGACTTGCCCAAATAAGAATACCCCCCATTTTAGGCACGCCAACTTCCCTTTCCTTATGCAACTGATTAAAGATCGGGGTTTCTTCCCCAGTCATAGTCTTTTTTCCGCTTTGTTTCTTCCACATCTGATATTTGTACAGAAAGTGGCTCAGGAGAAATGATAAAAGAATCCCGAAAAAGAAACTGATCGTAGAGGGGATAAAGACTTTTACAACGTCAATAATCATACGGTTGATAATAAAGGGTATTAAACCCTAGGGCAAGACCTTAATCCGCAACCTGTTCATCAGCTAGGCGATAAAATAGTTCAGTGATAGAGCGTAAGAGGGTCTACCACAGTGCTAGATTGCATCGCTGACCCCAGATACGTGATGGTCGCCTGCACGAGCGTTTGTATATCGGTAAAGCGCTCTTCGGCGCTTGAACCAAGTACGACGACGATAAAAGGCTCTCCGAAACTCGCGTCAAAAACAATCGCCAAGTTACCTCCTGCAAGATCAGTCAATCCTGTTTTTGAACCGACGAGACCCGGAATGTTGGCAGCAATAACATTGGTATTATGGGCAATAATTTTACGCCCGTCTGGCCCAATAAAGATATTTTCAGTCTGTGTGGTTGGCGCAAGAAGTTGCGGATGTTGTTTTAGAATCTCTGCGAGCAAAAGTGCGAGGTCTTTTGCAGATCCGTACGCCCCCCCCTGTTCTCCCGTAGTATCAAGACCCGTACTATTAAGAAAATACGTTTGCATGAGAGAAAGCTGAGCTACTTTCTGGTTCATTGCTTCTATAAACGTGTGAGGCAAGGTTGTCAACTCCGTCGTAGTTTCTTGTCCGTCAAGAAACGCCGACACGGCAGCGGCAATGGAATTAGCGCCGCTATTTGAAGAAGTAGTTAAGGTGTATGAGAGAAGATCGGTAAGAGACCATTTTTCTCCAACATGTAACTGTACGTCCGCTTCTTTTGGTAATGGCAAAATCGTCACCGCCATATAAGGAGGCACGGTTTCTTCAGCTACTAACGCAGTCATCAGTTTAGTCAACGAGGCGAGCGGGAGCTGTAATTCTTCATTGAAACCGTACACTACCTGTTTTACTGAAGGGTTGTACACAATCGCTGCTTTTGCGGCCAGCGCAAGGTTCTCAAAAGGGTTTACGGAAAGTTCTTGCGGTGGGGTGATTTTTCTTGCCGCTTGTGCCTGTGTTTGCTGACGCAAAACGATAGAGTCCAAAGAATACCAATACACTAACGATACCGACAGTGCCAGCGCGCAACAGAAACCTATGAGGTTTATAACCCACAGGGGTATGAGAGCCACCTGATGTTTTCCTGGTGTGGGAGACATATTAGACGGATTCTTCTTTACTCGAGGTATCTTCTTGTGCTTGTGATTCCTTAAAATTCTTCAATTCTGCTTGCGCAGAATCATAGTCTGGCATATCTCGCACGCTGGTAAGACCCAAAAACGAGAGCATTTGAAAGGTCGGTTTGTAAAGGAAACTTCGCTGGTCTTCTGTATTGGTACTGCGTTCTACGAGCCCACGAACCATAAGATTTCTTAAAACAAACGTAGAGTTGACGCCCCGTATGTAGTCTATTTCAGAGCGCGTGACAGGGCCGAAGTAGAGAACGATAGAAAGTGTTTCCAGGCCTGCTTTACCGAGTTCTTTGTGTAGTTCCTCTTTGGTTAAACGTTCAATCAACGTGGAGTGCTCGGGCGCAGTGCCAAGCATTACTTCATCTTCCTTGCGTATCAGTACAATGCCACGAGTATGCAGTTCAGACTCTAAGGTGGCGATTTCTTTCTCAATTTCTGCTACCGGAATCTGTAAAAATTCAGCGAGCTTCTTTTTTGAGATCGGTTCAGCCCTCCAAAACAGAATCGCCTCTATTTTTTTTGTAATATTGTTCATAGGTTATGTGTATCGAGGCACTTCAAGACGGTCTGTCTCCATAAGAATCTCATCAAAATGTTTGTCTTGACGCACGGAAATCACTCCCTGTTTGACGAGTTCCAACATTGCCAAAAAACTTACAATCACATGCACTTTTTCTTTTTTACCAACATGGGCAAAATCGCGAAAACTTAATTTAAGACTGGTTTTAATCCGCTCGGTGAGGTTGCTAATCATTTCTTCTAAACTTACAACTTTCGCAACCACTGCCTTCGTAAGGGCGGGAGCTTTAGGAAGATTATGCAAGAGTGTTTTCAAAGCTTCAGAGAGGAATGGGATGGTTGTACGCTTGTCAGGAGAAAACACGACGACCTCCATACGTTGTTCGGGCGCAAAGATTATATGTTTTCCAAAACGGGATTGTATCGTACGACCAAGCTCTCTCGCGCGTTTGTAAAGTTTGAGACGCCGCTCTAAATCTGCGATACTCCCCTGCTCTTCTTCAGAGAGGGAGAGATTGGGAAGAAGTGATTTTGATTTTATTAAGAGAAGCGTTGAGGCGATCAAAATAAAATGCGCACTCATCGCAATTGGAAATTCGGAGAGTGTTTTAACATACGTTATATAATCATCAGCAACACCTGCAAGAGAAACTTCGCTAATAGGGAGCTTGCGTTTCTCAATTAAGTCAAGCAGTAAGTCAAGCGGGCCCTGAAAAGAACCCGTTTTTACAATATAGCTATACGCGTGTTCGCCAATCATAATTAAACATGGTGGAATACGTTGTCCACCATGGGGCTATGGTAACAAAAATCCCATGTTCTGCATAGGGATTTAAACGCGATGAGGGCTGTGTGTAAGGACGTTTTTGAGATAAAAAAGTGTAATAAAAGCAGCAGCCCACGTTATGGCAAAAATTCCCCACCAAATGCCTACGATACCAAATGCGCGCGCAGTCAGCGTAAACACGATAATTGGGGCAACAATCTGGCGTGCGAGGCCTATCCAGAGCGGATAGAGAGGTTTTTTCAGTCCCTGCAAGGCTGACACGCTGATAAATAAAAGTGCATAGGCCCATGTAATAAACGCAGCGATTTTCAGATATACGATGCCACTCGAAATAACCAGTGGGTCATGTGTAAATAATTCCATAAACTTTGAGGCAAAGAAAAAGATACCGAGGGTTCCTATAGTCATAATATACATGCCGTATCTAATACAGGTGCGCCACGTTTCCTCAACTCTATCCTTACGATGTGCGCCATTATTTTGACCAACGAGCGTGAGCGTTGCAATAGTCAGTCCAATGGTTGGCAAGAGAAAGATTTGTTCAACACGTGTTGCAATTCCGTATGCGGCCACGGCTTCTTTACCGAACGGAGAAATAAAATACGTAATAACAAAAATACCGATGCCTACCGTGAACATATTAAGCGCTGCCGGAACGCCTTGTGAAGCGATATGGGAGAACACTGAGAGTTTAGGGTAGTAATCTTTTATGTTCATACCAGACAAAAGCCCCAGATGTTTAATTTTGAAAGCCATATACACACACCCAAAGACTTGAATGACGATAGTTGCAAGTGCCACACCCTTAAGGCCAAGTGCCGGGAAGCCAAACCAGCCATACATGAACCACGGGTCTAAAAGCACGTTCAAAAGACATCCTACGACTAAGAAGTTTCTAAAGATTTTTGTATTTCCTATGGCGCTGAGTACTGCATTGAGCGTATATGCGAGCATAAAAAACACGGTGCCAAAAAAGATTACATTCATGTAATCAAGTGAGAGCGAAAGGTACTGCGCAGTCGCCCCAAGAAGTGTAAACAAAAGTGGAGAGATTAAAATTCCTGCAAAAGAAAGCGCTAAAGAAAATAAAATACTGAGCGTTATGCTCTGGACAGCGAGAGTTTTTGCTTCCTCTGGCTTACCGGCGCCAAGGGCATTGGCAATCAAGGTAGTAGAACCGGTTGAAAGACCGCTACCAATGGCAATAATGATGAAAAATACGGGGAATGAAAGAGAAAGTGCCGCAAGCGCTTCAGTAGACAGCAGTCCCCCATAAAACGTGTCTACCACGTTAAACATGGTGTTAAAAAAGAACCCGACAATTGCGGGTATAGCGATCTCTTTGATAAGAGACGGTATTGGATGTGTGATAAGTTTATCGCCGTTTTGATCCATATCAGATACCGACTTTCATTCGGACATCGTTCATCTTCACTTCCGCCCTCTGGGTTGCTTTTTCACCACCCTCAGTAAGGATTTTTTTAATAGAAGATATATCGCTTGCTAACGCTCGACGTTTTTCTCTCAGCGGCGCTATAAAAGTTTTGATGTCATCCGCAAGAGCTTCTTTGAGGTCTTTGTATTTGCCTTTCTTTTCTTGGTACAGTTTGTCCAATGAGTCGTTATCTTTGAAGAGTTTGTGAATATTATAAACGTGCATAGGAACACCAGAACCAGAGTCGGTGACAATAGACATGACCGCTTTTTCTATTTCTGTATCTTCAGCAAATAACGAAATGGTGTTGTTGTAGCTCTTACTCATTTTCTGACCGTCTATACCTGGGATCACCGCAACATTTTCTGATATATAACTTTCTGGCAAGACAAATGTTTCTCCAAATATTCGGTTGAATTTTTCGGCTGTATCGCGAGCGATTTCAACATGCTGTTTTTGGTCTTTACCAGTCGGTACGATATTCGCATCCTGAATCAAAATATCGGCGGCCATTAAAAGCGGATAATCAAAGGTGCCAACGTCTATTTCTTTATTTTTTGCTTCTGCATCCTTGAACGCGTGAGCTCTCATCAAGTATGGCATGGTGGTTATGCAGTTGAAAATCCAAGAAAGTTCGGTCACTTGTGGGACATCAGACTGTTTATAGAGAACGGTTTTTTGGGGATCTATACCGATAGCAAGATAATCTATAACAACGTCCAGTGTTTGCCTTTCAAGTTCTACTTTATTGCGAACCGAGGTCAGTGCATGCAAGTTCGCAACAAAAATATAACACTCATGAGTTTCCTGCATGTCCACGAATATTTTCATGGCGCCAAAATAGTTTCCGATATGGGGTCGCCCCGTTGGCTTTACACCCGATAGAAGAATTTTAGAATTTGATGTCATTGTTCAAAATACTAACAGAAAAAACCCTTATTGCCAAAACAAAACCCCCCGTCCGCCTAGTCTTTGACTAGGCACGGAAACGGAGGGTCTGCAGGCATCTTGGCCGTCTTACAACGATTATTCTTCGCAGGCACGGAGGTATGTATGGGGAGATGAATCAGAAGTTTCTCCCAAGCCATGACGGGGCCAAAATATATAGGAATCGTTCTACGAGGAACTACTTGGATTATTTTCATCGTGTCACCTCCAACAGGACACTATCAAGGAGCCTCCTCTTTGTAAAGAGGTAGAAAACGCTAAGGGTACCGTTCTTTAAGTTCAGAGATCTTACTCATAATGAACACGGTAGCGGTATTAAAGTCATTCTGTGTCGCGTTGACGACGGGTTCTCCTTGGCAATGCAGAAAGAGTTCACGGGGGAATATCGGATCACCAAAATTAATAGATATAGATTTACGCCTCAATAAAAAATCACCTATCGACATACCCCACGAACCTTTTATGGCTACGGGGACGACGGGCTTGCCGCTACGCCATGATAGATAACTCACACCACCCCTCCCTTTTCGCAAGGTACCGTCAGGGCTCACTCCTCCTTCAGGAAAAACACAAAGACTATTTCCTCGCTGAAGAATAGTTACATGGTGTTTAAGCGATGCTTCATAATTATGCTGATTTACTGGGGCGGGATACGCTCCCCACATCAAAAACAACGTGCCTCCATAAAAGTATTGCCGCCAGCCGCTTCGTTTATAAAAATCTCTCGGTCTGGAGAGGTAAAACATAGGAAAGAGTATGCTCAAAAAAGGAAATGAAGCGGGTAAAATTACCGCGTCAAGCTCGCTTGAGTGATTAAGCGCAAAAATCACTCCGCGCGGCAGTGATGCTACTTGCTGCCACCCCGTTATACGAAAATGCACAAAGAAACGCAGTGTAAGGCGCGTGGGTACCCAAATACCTCGCTGTAATATGTTCGGCAGTATTCTGTACCAGGGAGCCATTAGATCCCTTCTTTTTTGAGTTCCTCAACCAACCGCTGGGCTTCTTTACTTAATTTTGTAGGTAATTCTATGGAAAGCTTTATTAAGAGGTCGCCACGCTTATTTTTATCATACGGAATACCTTTGCCGCGGACACGTAAAATCTCTCCAAGTGAAACACCGGCAGGAACCTTGACGGTCAAATCTCCGTCCAATGTTTGTATTTTGTACTCGCCTCCCAAAAGCGCGGTTGACAGCTTGATGCTCAAATTAGTAGTAAGGTTGTTACCCTCTTTGGTGAATAGCGGATGTTTCTTGACGTGTATTTTTACATACAAATCGCCTGCAGTACCCCCTGCCACCGCTTCCCCACCGCCGGTGAGGCGAATCACTTCACCGTCTTCAATTCCCGGTGGAATACGCAAGGCGATTTCCTCATCTTTACGGCGAACACCGACGCCATGACATGCGTGGCATTTTTCTTTCGCAACTTTGCCACGCCCTTGACAAGTGGTGCAGGTTGCCACCGTTGAAAATGAACCGAAGAAAGAACGTTTTGTCTCATGAATTTTCCCGCGACCATTGCACATTGTGCACGTAAGCATTTCACTTCTCGGAGCTGCTCCACTTCCACTACACGTCTCACAAAAACCCGTCTTTCCTAACAATACTTTTCGTTCAGTACCGAACACCGCTTCATTAAAAGGAAGCTCAAGATCTATGGAAATGTCGCGGCCACGGCGCGCACGTTCTTTACCTCCACCAAAAAATTCACCAAAGACATCACCGAGGTCCACTCCTTCAAAGTTGGAGCCGAATCCTCCAAAATCAAAGCCTTCAAATGGGTTAGCGCCTCCCGATGCTCCGCCACCTGCCCCATCAGAAAATACGCGTCCGTAGGCGTCATACTCGGCGCGCTTCTTGTCATCCGAAAGCACACTATAGGCTTCATTAAGCTCTTTAAATTTTGCTTCATCACCGCCTTTTTTATCGGGATGAAACTTATGCGCCAGTTTACGAAACGCTTTTTTAACGTCTTCTTTTGAAGCCTTTCTATCAACACCGAGAATATTGTAATAATCTTTTGACACGTTTTAAGTTAAAAATGTAAAAACCAAAATGGAAAATGACAGTGCAAAATGTAAAATTGACTGATGTAAGTATAAGGCAATGCGGATGCTTGCATACTTGACGTACTATACATTATATGCTAGTCTTGTTTTTAAGTAAAGTTCTTCGTCAGCCAAACCTGTAATAGACATATTTATGAATCTACGCGATGAAATCCTTGAACGAGCTGAATCAACAAAAGGTTTAGCAGGAATTGTAAATGGTACCGAATGCTCACACTGTGGAGGATTCCCAGTTGGGTACAACTTCTGTAAGTATTGTGGAGTAACCCTCGTTCCTCCCCACATGCTCGCTAGAGGTGAACTCATGAGCACTAACAAGAACTGGGAGATTGTGCACCATCCAAAATAGATGTTCAAAACCGGCCGCACCCTCACGGGTCCGGCCGGTTTTTCTTTTCTACAATTACAAGGTTGGACCTTGTAAGCCTCCATAACTAAGTTATTTCGTCTCGGCGTCTCTTACGTTCCCCTGTGCACCTTTGTCGTCTCCGCTTTGCCCAGTTTGGCCACCCTCGGGTGGTTTTTGCTGGCTCATGTACTGGCCGATTTTTTGCATTTCGGTGGAGAGCGCTTCGCTAGCCGTTTTTATACTTACTGCATCACCGGAATCTTTTACTTTCTTTAACTCGTCAATTTTGGTCTGGACTCCCGTAGCTAAATCAGCCGGAATTTTATCCTTGAAGTCGCGCAGAGATTTTTCAGCTGCATAGACAAGCTGTTCCGCCGCATTTTTAACCTCAACACCTTCCTGCTTCACTTTGTCTTCCGCCTCATGTGTTGCGGCTTCTTTTTTCATTCGCTCCACTTCGTCTTTGGAGAGACCCGAGCTTGCGGTGATTTTAATGGAGTTTGCTTTGCCGGACGATTTGTCTTTGGCGGTCACGTTGAGTATCCCGTTTGCATCTACGTCAAAACTTACTTCAACTTGTGGTACGCCTCGCGGTGCTGGTGGAATACCATCTAAGATAAAGCGACCAAGAGATTTGTTGTCAGTTGCCATTGCTCGCTCACCTTGAACGACGTGGACTTCCACGGATGTTTGGTTGTCAGAGGCTGTAGAGAAAACCTGCGTACGTTGTGTTGGTATCGTTGTGTTTTTTTCAATAAGTTTTGTTGCAACACCTCCCATCGTTTCAATACCAAGAGAAAGAGGGATAACATCAAGAAGGAGGATATCTTTTACATCACCGCCCAGGATCCCGCCCTGAATTGCGGCACCGATAGCAACCACTTCATCGGGGTTCACTCCCATGTGAGGCTCTTTGCCGAAGAATTTTTTAACCGCTTCCTGCATTGCAGGCATGCGTGTCTGCCCTCCGACAAGAACCACTTCGTTAATGTCAGCAACCTTAAACGGCGAAGCCTCCATAGCACGCTTGGTAATCGCCATAGCGCGATCTATGAACTCCTGCGTTAGCTCTTCAAGCTTGGCACGCGTAAGTGTTACCAAGAGGTGTTTAGGGCCATCTGCGCCTGACGTAATGAAGGGAATGTTGATGTCGGTCTGTACGGCCGTTGAAAGCTCAATTTTTGCCTTTTCAGCCCCTTCATCCAGTCGCTGGAGTGCCAAAGGGTCTTTTCGTAAGTCAACACCATTTTCTTTCTTGAAGGTGTCGGCGAGCCAGTTTACGATTTTCTGGTCAATGTCGCGACCGCCCAAGTGCGAGTCGCCGTCGGTTGATTTTACTTCAATGACATCATCACCAACTTCTAGAACTGACACGTCAAAAGTACCCCCACCGAAGTCAAAAACAGCGATTTTTTCGTCTTTCTTTTTGTTGAAGCCGTAGGCGAGCGCCGCGGCTGTTGGTTCGTTGATGATGCGCTTTACATCCAAACCAGCGATTTTGCCTGCATCTTTTGTGGCTTGGCGTTGGCTGTCGTTGAAGTAAGCGGGAACGGTAATAACTGCTTCAGTGATTTTCTCTCCCAAACGGGCTTCGGCATCGTTCTTGAGCTTCTGAAGAATCATTGCAGAGATTTCTTCGGGACGATACCACTTTTCTCCCATCTTCACTTCTATACCTCCATTTGAAGATTTTTTCACTTCAAATGAGACATTTTTAATATCTTTCTGAACACTTTCCTCGTCAAAGGTGTGGCCGATAAAACGTTTGATTTGAAAGACGGTATTTTTAGGGTTCGTAACCGCTTGGCGTTTAGCAAGTAATCCTACTAAACGCTCGCCAGTTTTTGACTCTGCGACGATAGAAGGGGTAGTTCTTGCTCCTTCAGCGTTTTCTAATACTTTTGGTGTTCCTCCCTCCATAACGGCCACTGCCGAGAAGGTGGTTCCGAGGTCTATTCCTATAATTTTACTCATATATGTTCGCTCCGGTATGATTTTTAGAAACACGTATAAAATTCTGCTGAATTTTTGCTCTGCTCGCGCCGTCTCGCTGCGCAAGGTTTCTAAAAATCATACCCCCGCTTTAAGTTAAGTTTTTAATTGCTTATTTAGTGTTACTACACTTGTCTTGACAAGTATATACCTTATATGCTATCATACTTTTAGTCAACGTGTTCGTTACAGTTCAACAACCAACGAAAGGAAACATGGTGTCCAAAAGAAATATTGAGACAGTTCAGAGTGACATAGATAAACTGCAAAATCTTATGGAGACCCTCGGTACCATTGCTCGTGAGGGGTACACAATTCGGCAGCGGATTGAACATCACGAGAAGATGGCTTCGCTGTTGAAGGAAAAGCTGGAACTCCAAGGAGGTTCACTCGACCGTTGAAGGGTGGGACCTTTACAACTAGCCTTGCCTATCAAAGCTCCGTGCTCGCGCGGGGCTTTTTTTTATGCAGATGGCGCCCGAGTCATTTGACTCGTAAAAAAATCAAGAGAAAAGTGGGGCGAAAGTATTTTTGTATTAAAATCTTTTGATTCAGTTTTATGAGCTTTTTGTTTAGGAGTCCGTAGTAAATAGGGTTTGTTTGTGGAGTTTTTATTTCTGTTACGATATATCGTAACAGCAGACTGCGACTTCAATTCAGAGATCGGAGAAACACACAAAATACGCCCGTAAGTGCGGCCGTCAATTTCAGTAACTTCAAAACGAATGCAGAAAAGCTGGCCGTTTTTTCCACGGACAACTTTTTCTAAAATCTTTGTTTGTAAAGTTTTTACTAACATTTATTTTCTTCAGCTCTAAGCATTAAGCTCCAAGCCCTAAGCTTTCTTAAACTCCCCTATTTTAACATCTGCTGGCCGTAAAACCTTATCAGCACGTTTGTATCCATTTTTTATCACTTCTACGATTGTATGGTCAAGCTTTTCATCTGCAACTGAAACCGTAGCAACAGGCGCATGGATACGTGGGTCCAGTTTCTCCCCAACCTTCGGCGTGTATTCCTCAATGTGGTGACGTTTGAGCGCTTCTATAAGTTGTGAATGGATGTACTCAACACCCGTGCGCCACTCTCTAGGTGCTTTCTCCCATGCCTCTTTATTAGAGAACGCCATGCCGAAGCTCTCTAATACAGGCAACAGGTCTTCAAAAAAAGCTTCGTCTGCGTATAAACCGAAATCTTTACGGGATTTCTCGTGTTCGCGTGTTAGGTTGATATAGTCAGCTTTTGCTCTCTGCCAACCAGTAAGGTACTCGTTGCGCTCCTTTTGAGCAATTTTAAGTTCACTTCGTAGCTTTTTAACCAAATCAGCAAGATTTTCTTCTGCTACGACAGAGTCGTCCAGTTCATCGGGATCCTTTTCAAATTTAACGTCGTCGTCTTTCATATAGACAAGAGTATAACAAAAACAAATAGCAGGGAGAAAATTAGCGTTTAGACCACTGCGGCGCCTTTCTCGCTTTCTTGAGTCCGAATTTGCGGCGTTCTTTTGCGCGAGGGTCACGTTTCAGAAACCCCGCTTTCTTCATTGTGCCTCGCAAATTGGTATCAAAAATGATGAGCGCACGTGAAAGAGCGTGACGCATAGCACCTGCCTGTGAAGCAACACCGCCACCAGAAATTTTAGCCGAGACTTTGAACTTTACTGGATTCTCAAACTTGGTAAGCGGAGCGTTTGCGATTGAGCGGAGCGTTTCGGTCGGGAAGTACACATGGAATTCCTTTCCGTTTACCGTGTAGGAATTTTTCGTTCCTTTGTAGATACGAACAACCGCCGTAGAAGTCTTTCGTCTACCTACGGCCTGGGTATATTTTTCAGTTTTTGTTGCAGTGGCCATCCTATTATTCTTTAACGATAAGATATTTAATCATCTTTGCTCTCAAACGATTGGTCGGAAGCATACCGTAGACTGCCTTTCTAAACAACTCGCGGTACCCTTTGCGGGCCACCGTTTGGGAAGCACTCAAAACTCTCCTGCCGCCTGGATATCCGGAATAATTGTCATATGTTTTGGTGGTCAGTTTCTTCTCTGAAATGTCAGCCTTAGAAGCATTCTCAATTACCACTGAAACCTGATTAAGATGATTACGAGTAAATTCAGGCAAGTTCTTACCCATAATAAGCTTCGCCGCTTCGCTCGCGACTCTGCCTAATTTTTTATCTGTTGCATCAATAACGTGAGTTTTCATATATTTAGACGAATTCTATAATCGCTTGTGCGCTTGCGTCGTGTCTTGGTTCTCCAATCTTTGCAATTCGGGTGTAACCGCCGCGACGATCTGCGTATTTAGGTGCAATTTCTGTAATCAGACGCGCCACAATCGTAGCGCTACCAAGACGAGAAACAAGAAGGCGGCGAGAAGCAAGTGTCTTAATTTTTGCGCGCGTAATCAATTTTTCAACAAAGGGTCGCAGTTCTTTCGCTTTTTCGGCAGTTGTCTGAATTTTGCCATCCCGAATAAGAGATTCGGCCAAACTTCTCATGAGAGCTTTGCGTTGATCCCGTGTGCGTCCAAATTTTCTGTTGGCATTGTGATGTCGCATGATAGATTTTTAACGAACGAAGTAAGTATAAAAATCATCACCCCGTGGAATAATACCTCGGATTTCGCTGTGTACATTATTATCAATTGTGGTTTGTATGTGTTTCATTGTATTAATTTGCCTATTCCACGGGGTTAAGTAAATTACAGTCTCCGCCAGCTGGCGGATCCTTAATTTTCATTATTCTTTAAGGGTTACTCCTACCAAGGCAAGTGCTTTTTTAATTTCCTGGACCCCTTTATTACCGAGGCCTTCTACATCCAAAATATCTTTCTCCTTTTTACGCACCAAGCCGCCGACCGTCCTAATATTCGCTGTTGTTAACGCATTTATAGTACGGGCTGATAAATCAAGTGTTTCAATACGGGTCTTAAGGATTTCTGGGTCAACCTCTTTTGAAGTTTTATGCCCCTCTGGGAGTATCAGTTTGGAGGCTTCAGGTAGGGGTTCAACAGCTTCTTCTTTAAAACCGATGATGGCCTTGAGCTGATTTATCATAGTTTCAATTGATTGGCTTAAGGCGTCATGGGGGGTGATAGTTCCATCCGTCTCAATGAACAATTTCATGCGATTGAAGTCTGTCCGATTGCCGACACGCATATTCTCAACTTCGTAATTAACTCTCCGAATCGGAGTAAATGCCGCGTCAAGGACGATACTGCCGATATCCGTCCGATCTTTTTGAATCAGTTCTTTGGGAACATATCCAAGCCCACGCTCAACCGTCAACTCAATAGACAGTTCTTTGTTTTTCCCCGTTACTGAAGCAATATGTTGTTCCGGATTTAAAATCTTTATCTGTCCGGGAACCTCAATATCGTTAGCGGTAGCCTCCGCAGGTCCTTTTATTTTGAGATAAAGCTTTTGAGGTTCGTCGGTAAGCATTTGCAGACGAACTTTTTTAAGATGCAGAATAATAGTCACCACATCTTCTTTGACTCCCTCAAGAGTTGAAAATTCGTGGCTGACGCCGTCAATTTTAATGGAAGTAATCGCTGCTCCCGGCAGAGAGGAGAGAATTATCCTACGCAGTGAATTACCCAATGTATGTCCATACCCAGGATAGAGATTATCTATTTCATAGGTACCTACAAAATCGTCTTCTTTGACGACTCGTGGTTTTGACGGAAGCATGATGTTGTAGTCAGCCATGGTGTATGTTTAAAAATAATAAATAAATGTTCTTATAAATAACGACCCTCGGTTAACGTTTATAGAATTCAAGTACCGTATTAAAATCAAGCCCAGATTCTCCGCGCGTAAGTTTCGGCACGCCTTTAATCGTGCCTTGTTTCTTCTCTGTATCCAACGCCAACCACGCGGGGACTGACAGATCTTTGAGACGTTCATCAAGTGTTACAAAAACTTTCTTGGGAAGACTACCGGGTCGGACACTGACAACATCTCCCACATACAAAGCACATGACGGGATATCAACACGTTTACCGTTAACGCAAATGTGCCCGTGGTTCACCAACTGTCTAACCGCAAGTCGTGTTGGCCCAAAGCCAAGTCGGTACGTGACACTATCAAGCCTTGTCTCAAGAATTTCATACAATCTTTCATCTTGTTTGATGCCTTTCTTTGCAAGGACTTGTCTGACATTTTTTTTGAGTTGCCGTTCGTTCATAAGATAGGTGTAGCGAACTTTCTGTTTTTCTAGAAGTTGTTTACCGTAATCGGTCAGCGCGCGGGGACGCTTCGTTGCGCGTTCGCTACGACGAGTAAGCGAAAGCGCAAACTTAGCCGTTTGAGTTTTCTCAAATACCGGCACCCCCAAACGTCTCGCAATCTTGTATTTTGATTTGATTAACATGATTGATTTTTAACGAACGAAGTAAGTATAAAAATCATCACCCCGTGGAATAATACCTCGGATTTCGCTGTGTACATTATTATCAATTGTGGTTTGTATGT
>MHRQ01000021.1:24437-34258 GCA_001821015.1 Candidatus Taylorbacteria bacterium RIFCSPHIGHO2_02_FULL_46_13 | reverse complement strand
GGAAGGAAAATTTTTGGTTTTTGCCCGCGACCGAAGGGAGCGGACGAGGCGCGCAGATTGGAGCGTACGATTCAATTTCAAGCCACCACGCGCTCCGCGCGTGTGAAATAAGTTCGCGCAAAGTGTATGATTAGAGTACTCGAGAGAGAAAGCTCACTGAACGCGCATAAATTATAAACTTTTGATTTTGACAGAAACCTTCGTGGGGGGGGGGTACACTTTTTAGTGTTGAAGAGTGGTTTTGATTCTGTTATTTGAGTCACCTTTACTCGAAATGGATCTCTTTTTTTTCTGAAAGTTTTTCTGCGAGGGCCGAATTTTTTTTAAGTTCAGGATCTTTCTCTATCAATTCATGTGCTTCGGTTCGCGCCGCTTCCACCATTTTTATATTTTTTAGTGCTTCCATAGCGACATCCGAGAGACCCCATTGTTTCCTTCCGTACAGTTCCCCAGAACCCCGAAATTGCAGGTCGTGCTCCGCAAGTTCAAATCCATTTTTTGCCGTTTGCAGGGCTTTGAGGCGTGCAACAGAATTTTTTGATTTCGTTTCGGTGAATATATAGCAAAAAGCTTGTTTTGTGCTACGCACCACACGCCCGCGCAACTGGTGCAGTTGCGCTAGACCAAAACGCTCGGCTCCTTCAATAATGATAATAGTTGCATTGACTACATTGACTCCCACTTCAACCACAGAGGTGGAGACAAGAATTTTTATTTTTCCGGACTTGAATTCGTTCATCACCGATTCTTTTTCCTCGTTTTTCATCTTGCTGTGCATGATGGCAATCTCGTACTCGGGAAATATTTCTCTTTTGAGGCGCACCGCCTCTTCCGTTACCGATTTCGCAAGGAGTGCCAGTTCTTTGCTTGGGTCTGGTTCATTAATGCGCGGGCAAATGACGTAGGCCTGCCTGCCCACGGCGAGTTCTTTTCTGATTTCTTCATAGACTACTTTTCTTCGCTCTGGCGAGACAATTTCAGTGATGACTGGTTTACGCCCCGCCGGCATTTCATCCAACACCGTCAGATCAAGGTCGCCGTAGATGGTAAGCGCAAGGGTGCGGGGGATTGGGGTCGCGGTCATTGAAAGCAGATGGGGCTTAAAGGCTTCTTTATTTGCGAGGGTTTGGCGTTGTCCCGTACCAAAACGATGTTGCTCATCAATAACGACGTACGCGAGGTGTTTAAAGCGCACACTTTTTTGAATAAGCGCGTGCGTGCCTACGAGTATTGGTATCTCCCCGTTTGCCACCCACTTCAGTAGTTGCGTTCGGGAAATATCCGTTGTGGCGCGCGGGTTTATTTTTGAGGGAAATTTTTGGCAACCACTTCCGGTAATGAGTCCCACGTTGATGCCGATGTGCGCAAAGTATTGTATGAACGATTCAAACTGTTGCCGTGCCAAGACTTCGGTCGGTGCCATGTATGCTACCTGGAGATTCCCAAAATCCTGACCGGCAGGTCTGCTTGTGACGACTGTGTGCGCCGTGACTGCGGCGACGAATGTTTTTCCTGAACCGACATCACCTTCTAAAAGTCGCGCCATTGGGTGTGGTTTTTTGAAATCTTTTTGTATCATTTCTATCGCGCGCGTTTGGCCGTCAGTAGGTTTGAAGGGGAAACGCGCTACAAAATCTTTGAATTCGTTTTCGTTTATGGCGATTGAGAAACCAGCTTCTTTTGCAAAACGCGCCCGTTCCTGTTGCTTTTCAAGTTGTATGAAAAATATTTCTTCAAAAGCGAATCGTTTGCGTGCGGAAAGCGCGTCAGCCTCATTTTTGGGCGCGTGAATCCAGATGAACGCAGTTTTGAGGCCTGGCAGGTGATATTTCTTTCGCAGTGCTTCGGGCAAAGGGTCTTTCAGTTCGTCCAAGATGCCCGTTTGTATTACTTTCTGTACGCCGTAGTAGATCCAGTTTGACGTAACGCCACGCGTCTCGGGATAAACGGGGTAGAGCGTGTGCGCGTCTGCTTCTTTACCAAAGAGGTTATCAGTCGCTCGAGGGATTTTATCTACGCGTTCTACTTTCGGGTTGGAAAAGTACAGCGTGCCTTTTCGCTCCGTAACCTTGCCTTCCAACCGCACCAGACTCCCTTCGCCAAGCATTTTAGCCAGATAGGGCTGATGGAACCAAACGATTTTTATACTTCCCGTTTCATCGGTAAGTGACGCTTCTGCCATCGGGATCTTTTTAATGAACGCTTTTTTAGTTTTGAGGCCGCTGACGCGCCCAAAGACTACCGCTTGCATGCCTGCAGAAAGTTCCACCACTGTTTTTGCTTTTCCGGTCGTTTCGTAGCGGGCGGGGAAGTGATACAAAAGGTCTTTAGCGCTTTCTATGGCAAGTTTTTTGAGCGCTTGCTTTTGCGCGGGGCGGATTTGAAGAATTTGTTCAAGCGCTATATCAGTCTCCATAAGGCCTATTGTAGCCGAAATGGGAGTTTTTCGGGCAGTTTGACAAAATCTTAAATTAATGTAGTGTATTTTCAGATGTATTTCGTCATTTTTCCCAAACTTAAACTCCAACAAAAGGAAACCTACCTATGCAATTAACCGAAGTCGACCATGAACAGGTTCGTACAGCTCGAGCTGCAAATGCACTAGTGCCAGTTGAAAAGCATCGGATACAAAATCCCGCTGGCACGATTCTTGTGCCATGTCCTGACGGAGACCAATTCCGAGACGTGTACGGACAGCACTGCAGGCTGTGCAATATTGAGCGGCATCATCCGCTCTCTCTTAATGGGGGAGCGCTCCTCTTGTCTAAACATTCGCCCGTTCGGCACGCAAAATTAAAAGGCTCTGCCCTCTTGCTGGATATCAAAGAGACACAGGGGCTCAAGGGAATGGATACACTTGCGCTGTATGTTCATGCGCCATGCGGAGTCGCTTATGGTACTAGCCTCGATTTTTTTGAGGTGATGCGCCTGCTCATCGAAGCTAAACTTCGTCTCCTCGCTCAGAGGACACTGGCGAAGCTCAAAATCGTGTGTTTTTGCCATGTTGACTATCCTTCGGCTACCAGCGAAGTGAGAAAGCGCACGTACTTTGTGAATCGTGCGAAGACGACGGAGTTTTTAGCAGCCAACGGGCGTGAAGTTCGTGTTTGATGTTATCGGATTATGCAAACCGCTGGGGTGTTTACACTCTGGCGGATTTTTTTGAAAAAGAGAACATTATTTAATTAAGCTATAGCTTAATTAAATAATGTTCCGTGTTTCCCTACTTAAAGAAATCCGTGAACTTTATCGGGTCAATGGAAATTCCGCCGATGCGGACCGTCAGATGCAAGTGAGGTTTTTCTGCATAGCCTGTTTGGCCCGAGAGTGCGATAAGTTGTCCGGGCAGAACTAATTCACCGACATTTACTTTGATGCGCGAGAGATGCATGTAAAACGTCATCAGGCCCAGGCCATGATCTACAACGATAGTCTTTCCATAGTTTCTAAATTCTCTCGCGAGTCGCACCACGCCGCGATTCATCGCAAACACGTTTGTTCCTTCGGCTGCTCTGAAATCGGTGCCTTTGTGCGCTATCGTGTACGCCCCGGTTTGACGGAAGTATCCGTACCTATCGGTAATGGTTGTCGTTGCTGAAAGTGGGAAGCGGAATTTTTCTCTCCAAAATGCATGTGTTCCGGTTCGGAGGCTTGCAAGGATCGCATTTTCAGTGGCCAGGGTGCTGATGAGCGTGGTTTGACTTGTAGGCGTATTGCCGCCAAGTTTCTCCGGAATTCCGAGCGGAAGCTCAATCTTTTCCCGTCTATCCACGACGAGTATTTTTTCAAGAATACTACCATCAGAAAGTTTTCCGGTTATTTTGTACATGCCAGGCGTCTGACGCAAATCTATTCCCAACAAAGCAGTCGGTTTGTTTTGATATAGAAAAATTTTTAGTGGTGTCCCATTAAAAGAAATATTTTTTATGCTTGAGAGTGTGTTCGTGCCTTCAATAGTGATTATTACCGGCTCGCCTTGCATTACTTCTGTTGGAGAGACCACAAGGGAGACAGTGGATGCCGCCCATACAATACTCGGTAATGATAACAGTACCGCTATACTGAAAACTGATTTTATAAGGAGGTTTTTCACTCCCTGATTATACTCTCTATTTACGATTGTTTTAGGTCTTTCAAACTTTTTGCGGCCTGATAGAAACGGTTCAATTCGTTCTCTCTTAAATACGGCATCGTATGGTGCATATTGATCCCGAACGTTCTTTGACCGGGGGATTTTGATACCATGCTCTTGCCAAGCGACCCGCGGTGTTCTTTTTTGTGCGCTTTCATTTCTTTGTTGAACTCACCTGAATACATAAGTGGATCGTAGAGGCCTACCACGTTTGTTACTTTAAGATCTTCAGGAATTGGCGTTCCTGCTCGCAGGCTATTGATAGCCTCTTTGATCCCTTGTTTTTTCAGTGCGACTTGTTCCTCTGACATCACTGGAGGCATACTTCTTTCAGTAAATATTTCTTGGGTGGAGGAGAGGAATTTTTTATCGTTGGCCATCGCGGTACGCAAGTAGGGGTCTGTCGCCATCGTGTAGGCTGTGTCTAACGCAAAGCCTACAGGGATTTGCCATTTTTTTCTTTTCTCTGGGGTATCGGCAGAACCCACAGGCATATCAAGCCGTACTTGTAGAAATGGCGTATCTTTTTCTTCCGCTGCCTCGCGCGATTGGGTTACGCTCTCGTCGTCTAATAAATGTTTGGCAGTCCCTGTTGCAAAACTTGCGCCCATGGATTGCCCATACAAAAGAATTTCCGTATCTTTTTCTTGCTTTTCGCGAATTTTAGATTTAATAAATTCGCTATATAGTTTTCCGAATTCATCAAACACTTTGCCGTTCTTTATTTTTTCTAAAAACTCTGGCGACATGCTTCCGAGTTCATTTGTCGGAGAACCGAGCGTGTAAATTTCGTTTGCTTCAGGCTCTTTGCCATCTTTAAGCATAGAAAGCGCACGAGGCAAGTCTTTGACGGCCTGGTGTAGGGGTTCTTCCATAAACGCGAACTGACTGCCGCTCTGTACAAGTTGCAAGGAGGTGAACATAAATTCCTTCTTTCTTTTTTCGGGGTTTGGTTCTAGTTTCTCTGGCAACACTTCTCCGCTATAGCGGCTGTAAAGCTTTTTCGCAAGCTCTGCGGTATCGGTCACTCCCCACGGGAATGAAGCTCCTTGTTCGCTGGATTCGTAGACTCCCGCGCGATTTATTCTCTGCTCTATAAATTCATAAAGGATGTCTTTTACAACTTCCGAATCAAGTTTTTTGTCGGTCCCCTCAAACTGTTTTTCAAGGGCTTCTAGTATGGGTTGTACATGCGGGAATACGATTCTCTCACGGATAGATTTCCGTTCGTTTCCTTCTTGCTCAAAGCTAGCCGGTGGCGGAGTTTCAAAGCTCATACCTTGATTATACTCTCTTTTTAACTAGTTTTTTTAAAATCAGCCCAGAGCGAGAGAATTCCGAGTGCGAGGAAGAGCGCGGCCTCAAGCCAGTTTTGTTTCTGCAATGCTTCAATAAGCGCGATTCCAAAAAAGAGTATAAATACGGTGATGTTTGTGAATGGTGGGGTTTTCATGATTTTTTGTCTAAAAATAATAATTATTTAACCATTCTTTTTCTGCGGCGACAAAGCAAATGCGATAATGGTTCCCGAAACAACAGACGAAAAAAGAATTTGCGACAAATTATACGGTACGCTTAACACCCAATATCCTCGTTGAGAGCTCTCAACAAAGTCATAGCTTTCCTTTTTAGACTTGACAATCGAATGTAATCGTATATAATCGCAGGTGTTGATTATATATGAATTCCCGATTCAATAAAAGAATACGAGTCACTCAGGCGATGCTCCACAAAATAGCCCGCATCGACGAGCTGAAAGGCCTCTGGCGTGGTAGTGCTAAATTGAATCCTCACGTACTAAAACAGCTAAAAGCATCAGTGATAATTACATCAACCGGTGCGTCGACTCGAATCGAAGGGTCACGCATGAGCGACGCTGAAGTTGAACGCCTGCTCCGTAGTCTCAAAACAAAAGCACCAAAAGGACGTGATGCAGAAGAAGTCGCCGGGTGTGCTGATTTACTCGGACGAATATTCGATAATTATAAAACACTAAAACTCACCGAAGGACAGGTTTTACAATTTCATGAAATTCTCCTTCATTTCTCGACGAAAGACAAGCTCGAAAAAGGCAGGTACAAGTCAACGGATAATATTGTTATCGCACGAGGAGACAAAGGTGAAGAAATTGTGCTTTTCAGGCCAACACTTCCATTCCTGGTAAAGAAAGAAATGGACGACGTGCTTGTGTGGGCGGTAAACGCACAACAAAAAAAGGAACTGCATCCGCTTTTGATAACGGCTAATTTCATCTTTGAATTTTTAGCGATTCACCCGTTCCACGACGGCAATGGTCGACTTTCTCGCGCCCTCACGAACCTGCTATTACTTCAATCAGGATACGCGTACATACCATATGTTTCTCTGGAAGAAATAATCGAAAACCAAAAAGACGAATATTATCTTGCGCTTCGTGGCGCGCAGCGATGGCACAAGACGGGGCACGAAGACATAACGACCTGGGTTCTGTTTTTGCTTGACGTGTTGTTGAAACAAGCCGAAGCGGCGCAAAGTCTCATTGAAAGTGACGATCCTGAGCAGCTGCTTTCGGAGGGACAGATTGCAATCTTACGACTTTTTGAAGGAGACAAAACCCTTTCCCCGAAAGAGGTGTCCGCGTTGCTTAAAGAGACTCCTCTTCCTACCATCAAGCAAACGCTGACGCGTCTCGTAAAGCTTGGTCTCATTAAACGCGTTGGGCTCGGTCGTGCGACGCGGTACACAAAACTATAGGTACATATGTTGACACGCGAACAACGTATCCAGCTATTCAGTCAAGTATTTCGCGGACGACAAGAAGTGTTCGCCAGGCGTTGGGAGAAATGGGACAAGTCGATTGCAGGATACGCGCCCGTATACACGGATGAGCATAAAGAGGCGTATCAACCACTGACGCCTGATTGGATTGAAAAGCATCTCCTAGGCACGAGCACACTCGGCATATACCCACTCCTTCAAGATAATACGTGTCATTTTGTCGTTGCGGATTTTGATAGTGATGGGTGGCAGAAGGCGGTACAGTCCTTCGTTGGCATTTGCACCAGACATAACATATCACTCGCGATTGAACGTTCCCGTTCAGGAAACGGCGCGCATGCCTGGTGTTTTTTCAGCGATCCGTATTCTGCCGCACGAGCGAGGAAGATTTTTCTTGCCGTTTTGCGCGAAGCGAAAATAATAGATGAATATGACAAAGACGAAAGTTATGATCGTTTGTTTCCAAGCCAGGATTTTTTATCTGGCAAGGGGCTGGGTAATTTGATAGCACTGCCGCTTCAAGGCATTCCTCGCAAAGACGGAAATTCTGTATTTGTCGATGTAGAAAACGACTTTACTGCTTACGATGATCAGTGGGAGTTTCTTGCATCAGTTACAAAACTGTCGACAGTGGAGTTGAATGCGCTTTTTGCAAAGTTTTCGAATATTCCAACAACGACCATCTCAACAAAAAAGAATACCGAGAAGAACAAGGGGGTGTTAGTTCTGACGCTTCGAAACACGCTAGACATTCATCGAAGCGCAGTTCCACCACAACTTATCTCATATGTGCGCGAACATCTCAATATTCTCAACATTGATCGGTTGGTAAAAGAACGAGCAGGTTTACCCACCTATGGGCTACAGAAATACATAAAAACACTTTCTGTCGAGGACGATTCGCTCCATATTCCTCGAGGATTTCAAAAAAATCTTAGAGATTGGTTGAAAGAGAAAAATATTCCTTGCGGGTTTGTCGATGAACGACCACAATTCGATCAGATCGAATTTTCTCAGCATATTACTCTACGTTCCTATCAAGAGCGAGCTGTGGATGCATTTTCGAATGTCGAGAATGGTGTTCTGGTGGCACCTGCCGCATCGGGAAAGACACTTATGGCTCTTGCTCTTATTGCACAAAAAAGACAGCCGGCAATAATCCTCACGCATCGGCGACAGATCTACGAACAATGGCGAGATCAAATTGAAAGCAGTTTTGGTATACCCAAACGCAAGATTGGGCAAATATCATCAACAAAGAAACAGGCACTTCTGCCAGTGGCCGTTGCTATGGTGCAAACGCTGAGTCGTATGAAGGACTGGAAAGGGCTTGAGGAGAAATTTGGCACCGTCATTCTTGATGAATGTCACCATGTACCCGCGCGCATGTTCCGTGATGTTCTTTCGAAATTTAATTGCAGATATCTGTATGGACTTACTGCGACACCTGAAAGAAAATATAACGATGGGACACTTATATCCGTTTACATTGGACCAGTTGTCCATACTGTTGATAAACATGAAACAGAAAAAGTGCGAGAAACAGAAACAACGGTTATTGCACCACATGCCGAGCACCGAGTGCGATCTATAGTTTCGGACTTACAGGTTCCGTTTGGCGACTCCTTGAGGCACTTTCCATTGATCGCTAAAGTGATTTCGAATGACACGAATAGGAATTCACTCATTACAGGTGATGTAGCGGCTACAACACGCGACGGGAAGAAATGCCTCATTCTTACCGAGAGAAAGGAGCACGTGGAAATGCTGCAAGCATATCTTCGCAAAGAATTTGAAGTCGTTATGTATTCAGGAGATCTATCTTCTCGTGCGCGGCAATTTGCGCTTCAAAAGATAAAAAGTGGGCGCTTCCAGATACTCATCGCCACCGGGCAAATTCTAGGCGAAGGAGTGGATATTGCAGGGTTGGAAGTGTTATTTCTAGCTTTTCCCGTTTCATTCCATGGAAAACTTGCACAGTATGTGGGGCGAATCAGGCGTGAAGGTGGAGCAAAACTTATATTCGATTACCGAGATCCGCGTGTACCGTTACTAGAGAAAATGTGGAAGAAACGATTGTCGTACTATCGAAAGGAAGGATTTGAAATACAAGAATAACTATGGAATTCCTCAGGTATTTTGATACGCGTAAAAATAGGGCGCAAGAGTTTATCAGGTACCAACTATCAAGAGGTGAGAATTGGTTTGTCTTGGAAATTTTGCAATGCAAATCATTTTCGGCTGATGTGGCTACGGGCGAGCTTTACCGTGAAGAGTTCAGGGATGAGTCTGCTGCAGAGGAGGCATATCGAAACAAACTATCATTAGCGGAAACACTTTCACCAAGCGTACTTATCCAGAAAGAAATTTGGAATTCGAAGTAGTGCGCTTCTGTTTAGGGCACTCGGGTCGCCCTTCTTCTTAGTCAACAAGGACACGCCGATACTAATTTGTCAATACGGAGACGATGGGATTCGAACCCATGAAGCCGTTTAAAGGGCTTACCTCGTTAGCAGTGAGGCGCTTTCGACCACTCAGCCACGTCTCCTTCATTGTCAATCAGTCGACGCGGCTTCGCCAGGCTCCCTACAGCCAACCCAAACGGGGTATAGACTGTTTCCGCAAAAAGGCGGAATCGGATGAAATATGAAGCAGTTCATATTTCATAGCCACGTCTCCAGAGTTTTTAAATCTATCACATTTTACACGAAATATTAAATTTTGTATCACGCGCACTTTTTTCAGTGCGCAAGAGTTAATCCAATCACCGAAGCGGCGCCGGATTGCAAAAGAACTTTTTTGATTTCGCCAATAGTGCTACCGGTGGTGACGACATCATCAAGGACAATAATATTTTTGCCCATGACTGATTTTTTGTTTATCACGCTAAACGCCCCGTTCATATTTTGCATGCGCTCGCTCCGGCTTTTTG
>MHRQ01000021.1:0-24425 GCA_001821015.1 Candidatus Taylorbacteria bacterium RIFCSPHIGHO2_02_FULL_46_13 | reverse complement strand
CAGTTCGCTTAACTCGGCAAGAAGGTGTTCGTACAAAACGTCGGCGGCGAGCTTTGCGAGCCGCCGGTTCCCTCTAAATTTTATTTCCCATACCATCCGCTTTATCAGCGGATCTCGATAATCAAACACAGAAATTATTCCTGGTAGCTCTTTGCTTGCAGGTCGCGCCTTTTGCAACAAGCTTGCAACGCTTGCGTCCTCAAGAAAGCGGACCTCCGCCGCTTGCGGAAGAAGGAGGTCTATAAAACCCCTCGCGAAACGATGTAAGACTGTTTTTAAAGCCACCATATATAAGTTATACGACAGAATGCTATAATACGCGAAGCGGATTTCCCCGCGGCTCTGCCGCGCGGTTCCGCTAAGGAAAGTTTGGAAACCGTTGGTTTCCAAGATTATTATGCGGCGAAGCCTCGGGTCATACCTCGGGGCTCTGCCCCGAGGTAATTGATTTATTGGCAAGAATTTACATCATGAATCCCCTGACAACCATATCTAACCTCTTTAGAGGCGGCGGCGCAAGCGCAGTGGGTATTGACTTCGGCTCTTCATCCGTGAAAGTTGTGCAATTGGGAAAGCACGCGGGGCACGCCGTGCTAGAGACGTATGGGGAGCTTGCCATTGGTCCCTACGGCAACGCAGAAATCGGCAATGCGGTCAAGCTTTCAGTGAGCAAAATGGGGGAAGCGCTCGTGGATGTATTGCGCGAGGCGAAGATTTCAAGCCGCGAGTGCGGTATCGCCATACCTATTTCTTCAAGCTTGGTTACCACGATTGAGTTGCCGCTTGTGGGTGAGCAGCAATTCGCGCAGATGGTGCCAATTGAAGCGCGTAAATATATTCCCGTTCCCATTACCGAAGTCACCTTGGATTGGTGGGTCATTCCAAAAGAGACGAGCGGCGTGACCTATCCGTTTGGCACGCATGAGGGTCCCGATATAAAAACGGGGCGGATGGTGGATGTTCTGTTGGCTGTCATTCACAACGATGCGGTTCGTAATTATCAGGATTTAGTGAAGTCTGTCGGTCTCAATTCTTCATTTTATGAAGTGGAGATTTTTAGCACGATTCGCGCGGTGCTTACCCAAGAATTAAAACCGCTGATGATTTTTGATATGGGAGCGGCGACGACAAAGCTCTATATTGTTGATCGAGGCGTAGTCAAAAGCTCGCACATGATCAATCGCGGATCGCAAGATATCACGCAGTCGCTCTCTCGGGCGCTCGCTCTTTCCGTCAAAGAGGCCGAGCTCTTAAAAAGGAATATGGGTCTTGATACGACGAGTGGCCGTCGCGATATCTATGAGCTCGTGTCCACCACACTCGCGTACATTTGTTCGGAAGCAAACCGTGTGGTTTTAAATTATGAGAAGCGAACCGGGCAAAGCTTAAGCAAGGTGATGCTTTCCGGCGGAGGCGCGCTTCTAAAAGAATTTCATACGTTCGCCAAAGATTTCTTTGAGACCGAGGTGGTCATGGCCGACCCCTTCGCGAAGGTTGAGTCGCCGGCATTTCTCCGAAATACGTTACAGCGCGCGGGGCCTGAATTTTCAGTGGCGATCGGCATCGCGCTTAGGAAACTCCAAGAAATGTCCTAGAGGTCGCTCGGGTTAGGATTTTTAAACACGCATAAAATCCTGCTTGATTTTTGCTCTGCTCGCCCTCGCAAATTTTGCGAAGCAAAACTTGTTAGGGCGAGCGCCGCCACGCTACGCAAGGTTCTGCAAAAGTTCACCCTCGCTTAGAGTGAAGCGGAAGGTTACATAACCTGCTTTTGATGTAAAAAAAGAAAAGGCTTCGCGTGTGCGCGAAGCCTTTTGTTTTTTTGATTCGTTACGCTACCACAAGCTCGGATTGTCTTTGTTGTTTTTGCCTTGCGATCTGGGGTAGCGAGAGAACCTGTTGTATTGTCGCCAAGAGAGTTCCTTCCTCATTGGTTGGCTGGAAGGGCGCCACCTCGGCTGTCGGGCTTGGCCGCGGATCAGGACATTGTGTCCTCTTTGTGCCTTCTAGGAATGCGTCTTCCAGGAGGTAGAACCGCCGGCGATAGGTGAATCCGAGGAAACTGTACTCGGCCGCGAGCGGATCTTTCACCACTCCACGTGGGTATGTCGCTTGTAGCTGTATTGCGGTGCCGAAGTTAATCACGCGGCGCTGGTTTACTGACACTGGCTTGCCGTCGTAAAAGACGTATTCTACGACTTCATATTTCGGCCGTGTCGAAATAACCCGTGCCGCCATGTCATAGGACGTGGCAAACCCCCACTCAACCACTTCGGTACGCCTTACGAGAGAGTGCCGCGATTTTGTGGTTTCCCTTTGGGATGTAAATGCCAGTGAGACGATGACCTTACTTCCCACGGAGGGAATCTTGGTCTCGCACTCGCAACCAAATACTGGTTCGCGGAAGCCCGCAATAAATGGCCTCTGTCGGCTAAGGACGAAGGGAATGTACTCGGTCCCTCCGGAGAGCCTCATGTTGCCGGACCGTTTGGTTGGGTCGTAGTAGGCCACCTCACCATTTCTGTAATTTTTCATTTTGTGCTCCTTTGGTTGAATGTTGAATTGTTGAGAACTGCTAGTAAGGAGCATAGCACGAGTCATTATGATTGTCAATACTTTGGAAGTGAATGTGTTCAGTATCTCTCATCCTAGGCCAACTTTGGGTACAACGGGGACGTAGCGTTACCTAGCGGACGCGTTGTATAATAAGGGTGTATATATGGATCCCGTTAGAAGTCGCGAAAATTACCTTAGAGGACTTGTCCCGTTAGAAATTCAGCGAAGTATAGTAAACCGATATTATAGAGATAGAGAGAAAAGAATATTGATGACCAACTTTATCAAAATTTATAATTTCTAACGGGATGGACGCAAAATTTCAACCTTCATTCATCCCCAAGCAGTCGGTCATGTCGACTCCGCAGGTGATTTCTAGTCGCATTAGCCTATTGTCTGTCATTGCGGTGGTTATTTTTATTGTCACGATTGGGTTAGTGGCGGCGGTTTTTATCACGAAGTATGTCCTGAAGGGGGATATCACTACCCTCAATCAAAACCTTGTGGACGCCAAGGCTTCATTTGAGCTTTCTACGATAGCAGAGCTTACGCGCGTGAGCGCAAAATTACGCATTGCTAACTCCTTGATCAGCCGCCACCTCGCCACCTCTAAGATTTTAGAGGAATTGGAAAAATCTACCTACGAGAACATAACCTTTTCAAGTCTCGCTTCAAAAACATCTGATTCAGGGCAGGTTTCTATCACGCTTGTGGGTACCGCCGGTAGCTACAACTCTCTGATCTTGCAGGCTGGGGAATTTGAGAGTGTGCTGTTTCTCAAAGATCCATCCTTCTCAAGTTTCTCGCTCGGTAAAAACGGGGATGTTTCCTTTACCTTTAGTGCAAACATAGATCCAGCCCTGGTAGACTACAAAAAGTATATCACCGAACAATAATCATGCCTTTGTTTACTAAAAACATACTACCGATACTTATGCTTGCCGCATCCGTATGGGGTGTACTCGGTTTTTTGCGTCCAGAGTACAGCGTCATTCAAAGTCTTCGGGACGAGAAACAGAAGTACGAGGAAGCGCTCAATAACGCCAACCAAGTTCGCATCTTGCGTCAGAATCTGTTGGCAACCTATGATTCTTTTTCTCCCGAGAATTTAAGGAGGCTCCAAATAATGCTTCCAGACAGAGCGGACGGAGTTCAGTTGGCTCGGGATATGACGAATCTCGCATTGGTGTTTGGCATTACGATTGATTCCTTCAGTTTTCATGAGACCGCCGCGGGCGCCCTCGCCACCGAAGCGGTTTCGGCAGAGACTTCAGCCCCATCTGCCCTGCCCTCCGCGCCATCTTTGAGTACTGGTACCCTTGAGCTGGTGATAAGTTTTAAGGCAAGTTACCCCGATTTTATGAGGTTTACCCGAGAGCTTGAGAAGAGTTTGGAACTTTCAGATGTGGTGGCGATTTCTATCGGGGGTAATGCAAAAGCTGACACCAAGGTTGACACACAGAGCGTTGATACCAAACCAGCCGCCAGCAATAGCGAAGAAAATAGGTATCAATTTAGTGTTACGGTGCACACCTACTTTCTAAAATAATACTATGGAGCTTGTGAAAAAATATAAGAATATTCTGATTGCGGTCGCTCTACTTACCGTTGTCCTTGTCGGTTATTATTACTGGAGTAGTGGTACGTCGGGCGACAGCGGTCCCACCCTCACCTATGACGTTGGGGGCCCAGAGCCTTCGTTTGTCGGGCAAGAAATCTTAGGTGTACTCAACCAGTTGCGGAGTTTACAAATTGACGGAAGCGTTTTTGACAGCCCTGCGTTTAAGAGCTTGGTGGATTACCGTGTTGCCACTACCTCCGAGTCCAAAGGCCGCAGTGATCCTTTTGCTCCATTACCCAAACCTGCTCCCATGAAGACTCAATAAACACTATGAATCCCACAGTAGAATTTAAAGTTGACGGACATAGTCATCTCAAAGAGGGAGAAGAAATGTTACTATTATCAATACGTTTATTGCCTAGCGAGCGAGGGGAGAGGAAAAGTATCTTCTTTTTCTCTCCCGAGCGAGCGACGGCAACAAAGGGTTTACTACTCCGCCCCTTGGGGCGGCAAAAGGATTCGCGAAGCAAATACCTTGGTCCAGGACTTGCCCTGGGGTTTACTAGCCTTTATATTAATCGTGGTTTTAGGACAGCCACGCCCTTGCATGCAAGGGCGGGACGACCTGAAATTTCACTACGGGATGAGTCCCGTTAGAAATAGGTCGCCCAAGGCGACCGTTGTAGAGAAACGATACGTAAGTAATATAAAAACCCCTCTAACATACTATGGACGAGACATTAATAAACTAATTGATTTCTAACGGGATGAGCATTCTTGATGTATTGGTAGAAAAAGGAATCGTACGCAAGTTTGATATTGCGAGTATTCGTAAAGAGATGTCTGTGCCCGGACAGAGTCTTGAGAAGATTCTCTTGAAACGAGGCATCAATGCCGAAGACATTTTGGGCGCAAAAGGGGAGCTTTTGGGTGTGCCAACCGCTCATTTAAACAACCAAGATGTCTCCTCTGAAGTTCTGAAGTATGTTCCTGAAGAATCCGCTACCTATTATCATTTTGTGCCTATTGGTTTCAAGAACGGTATCCTTGAAGTTGGTATTGTTGATCCAGACAATATAGAGGCTCGCGATGCGCTCAATTTTATTTCCTCCAAGAACGGGATTCCATACCAGATTTATCTTATCTCGGAGAATGATTTTCAGAGAATTCTTCAGCTCTATAAGGGTCTTTCTGGCGAGGTAAACAAAGCGCTGTCTGAGCTTGAATCCGAGCTTTCAGCGGAAGGTTCGGAGGAAGAGTATTTAGAAGCTCAGGGCGCGGAAGGGGAGACAAGGATTATTGAGGATGCACCAGTTACAAAGATTGTGGCTACAGTTCTTCATTATGCCACCGAGGGAAACGCGTCCGATATCCATATTGAACCGCTTCCCGATAAAGTACGGGTCCGATTTCGCGTTGACGGCGCTCTTTCTACGAGCTTGATTTTGCCGCAGAAAGTAAACCAGGCAGTGGTTGCCCGCATTAAGATTCTTTCCAATATGCGTCTTGATGAGCGCCGCAAGCCGCAAGACGGACGATTTAGCGCGACCATCGGACAGCGCAAGGTTGACTTTCGCGTCTCTACATTCCCGACCTACTATGGCGAGAAGCTTGAAATGCGAATTCTAGATTCAGAACGAGGCGTGAAGAAACTCGAAGCGCTTGGATTGTCAGAGCGCAACCTCAAGCTCCTGCGAAAGGCACTGGGTCGTCCGTATGGTCTTGTACTTCTCTCAGGCCCCACGGGATCAGGAAAATCAACGACGCTGTATTCAATGCTCAATGAAATTAACCGGGATAAAAAGAACGTACTGAGCCTTGAAGATCCTGTGGAATATAGCATCCCCGGCATCAGTCAGTCGCAGGTGAGACCGGAAATCGGGTACACATTTGCCAATGGGTTGCGTACCACATTACGTCAGGACCCTGATGTGATCATGGTGGGTGAGATTCGGGATAAAGAAACTGCGCAACTTGCGGTGCAAGCGGCCCTGACTGGTCACCTCGTATTTTCTACGCTCCACACGAATAATGTGATCGGGGTTATTCCGCGTCTCATTGATATGGGTATTGATCCGTACTTGATCGCGCCCACGCTTATTTTGGCGGCCGCGCAGCGTCTGGTTGCACAGCTGTGCGATGGTGGGGGACGCCCGATACCGGTTGAGGGGAGCATCAAGATGATGTATGAGCACCAATTTGCCGATGTTCCGGAGGAGTTTCGTCGCCTGTTGCCGAAGGTAGAAAATGTCTATGAGGCGTCTGCCACTTCTGAATGCCCGAAGGGGGTGCGCGGCCGCGTGGCCGTATTTGAGATGCTTGAAATGAACAGGGATGTTGAAGCGGCGATTCTTCGAAATGCATCGGAGGCAGAACTGATGAAGCTCGGACGCGCTCAGGGGATGCTTACTATGAAAGAAGACGCTATGATAAAAGCCCTCGGTCG
Organism: Candidatus Taylorbacteria bacterium RIFCSPHIGHO2_02_FULL_46_13; assembly: GCA_001821015.1. Lineage (GTDB taxonomy): Bacteria > Patescibacteriota > Minisyncoccia > Phycocordibacterales > DSPV01 > 2-02-FULL-46-13. The sequence goes on along the minus strand of MHRQ01000021.1, from coordinate 17,862 downwards.
GGTAATTCCGTTTGAAGAGGTTGGAACGCTGTAACACAACCGTTGGTTAGCGGGGTGATTATTGGTATACTTAGACGTGCACTATGTCTGAAGAAAAAAAATACAAAGTATTGATTGTGGATGACGATGAGTTTCTGCTCAATATGTATTCGGTCAAGTTTACGAAGGGGGGGCTTGAGGTTTTTACGTCGCCCAGCGCTGATGATGCAATGCGCAAGCTCAAAGAAGGATTAGTTCCCGACGCGATGATTTTTGATATTGTGATGCCTGGCACCGATGGATTTGAGCTGTTAGAGCGTGTCCGTAAGGAACGATTAGCTTCTAAGGCGGCAATCATGTTTCTTACGAATCAGGGCCAGTCTTCTGATATAGAGCGTGCGAAATCATTAGGCGCGCAAGGGTATATTGTCAAAGCAAGCACAATTCCATCCGAGGTTTTGGGTGAGTTGTTGAAATGTCTCAAGCTGGTTCAGGAAAAGAAATAAAGATTTGTCCCGTTAAAGACTGCGAGATTGAAATTGAGGGATTTATCCCGTTAGAAATTCAGCGAAGTATAGTAAACCGGTATTGTAGAGACAGAGAGAAAAGGATATTGATGACCAGCTTTATCAAAATTTATAATTTCTAACGGGATGGACTATCGCCACGAACTTGATGATTTTGTTTCGGTCTTGAGCAAAGAAAGCGGTTCTGACCTGCATCTCTCGGAGGGACGTTACCCGACGATTCGGGTGTCCGGTTTTTTGGTGCCACTCGTCAAGAAAGCCATACTCTCACGAGAAGCGTTGGACGGTTTTATGGATGTGATGCTCAGTCAAGATAGCAAGCGGATTTTTAAAGAGAATCTGGAAGTTGATTTTTCGTATATGTTTAAGAACGGAAGTCGGTTTCGCGGCAATGCCTATCAGCGTATGGGGAAATTTTCTATCGCGCTTCGTCTCATCCCCAACCGTGTCCGGAGTCTTGAAGAATTGAAGTTGCCGAAAGTGCTTGAGGATTTCACGCGCCGACAACAGGGTTTTTTTCTGGTCGTGGGTCCGGTTGGACACGGCAAAACGACGACGCTCGCCGCGCTTATTGAAATTATCAACAACGAGCGAGCCGAGCACATTATTACCGTTGAGGATCCGGTTGAATATGTGTTTGAACAAAAAAAATCAATTATTGATCAGCGAGAAGTGCGTACCGACACCCGTGATTTTGCTGCCGGTCTGGTCAATATGCTTAGGCAAGATGTGGACGTGGTGATGATCGGTGAAATGCGCGGTCCTGAAACTATGCAAACTGCGGTGACGGCGGCCGAGACGGGGCATCTCGTGTTCTCTACGATTCACACCAACACTGCGGCGCAGACGATTGACCGTATTATAGACTCGTTTCCATCGCAACAGCAGGAGCAAATCAAGTTGCAATTGTCAGGCAGTCTTTTGGGAATTTTTTCCCAACGTCTTATTCCGAGAGTTTCCGGGGGGCTCGTGCCGGCATTTGAGCTTCTCATCTCAAATTCGGCGGTCGCGAACCTTATTAGAGAAGGAAGAACGCATGAGATTTCAACAGTTATTGAAACCGGAATGGACCAGGGCATGATTGATATCAATCGTTCTCTCGCAGAGCTTGTGCGGTCAGGCGAGATCAGCGTGGAGAACGCCTACCAATATTCCTTAAGCCCGAAAGCGTTGGATAGATTCCTCTAGTATTATGCTGTTTCGTTACGAAGCGCTTGATAAAAACGGAGACCGCAATCAAGGCACCATTGATGCGTTCAGTGTTGATGCGGCCATAGGTGCGATACAGCGCCGGGGGCTTGTTATCACCTCCATCAAAAGTACCGAAAAGAAATCTCTGTTTCGGATGGACATTTCTTTCTTAAGTCACGTCTCTAATAAAGACGTGGTCATTCTTTCGCGGCAGATGGCGACGTTGTTCAACTCCCAAGTATCGGCGTTGCGCGTCTTTTCCCTTCTTGCCGCCGAGAGTGACAATCCAACCCTGCGAAAAAATCTGACCGAAGTGGTGGAAGATCTTCAGAGCGGAAGCTCCATCTCAAAATCGTTGTCAAAGCACCCAAAAGTTTTTTCGGATTTTTACGTCAATATGGTGCGTGCGGGGGAAGAGTCCGGAAAACTTGACCAGACTTTTAGCTATCTCGCCGATTATTTGGACCGCACCTACGAGGTTTCGGTTAAGGTAAAAAATGCCTTGGTGTATCCAGCTTTCGTGGTCGTGGTATTTATCGGGGTGATGGTTTTTATGTTGACCAATATTATCCCGAAGATCAGCGAAATCATTGAGGGGGCGGGGCAGGAAATACCTATTTACACAAAAATTGTCATTGGCACGAGCCACTTTCTCATCAATTACGGTTTTTTTGTTCTACTGGCGGTCGTGGCTGGCGCGGTGTTTTTGTATCGCTATAATCGCACTGAAAAAGGACGCCTCGCGATTTCGCAGTTTAAATTATCGGTGCCGTATCTCGGTTCTTTATACCGCAAGCTTTATCTTTCAAGGATTGCCGATAACATGAATACCATGCTTTCAAGCGCGATACCCATTATAAAAGCTTTGGAGGTGACGACATCCGTGGTGGGGGATGCGACCTACGAGGCAATTTTAAAAGAAGTGTCCGATGCCGTGCGAACTGGTAGCCCGGTTTCGCTGGCGTTCTCAAACCACAAAGAAATCCCGACGATTATGGTGCAGATGATAAAAATCGGCGAGGAGACCGGAGAGCTTGGCAGTATTTTAAATACCCTTGCGAAATTTTATTCGCGTGAGGTAACGAGCGCGATAGACACCATGATCGGCCTCATTGAGCCGGTGATGATAATCCTTCTTGCTATCGGAGTCGGAATCCTCCTCGCGTCCGTCCTCGTCCCCATCTACAATCTCTCTTCCAGCATCAGCTAGTATTCTGTAGAAGTCAGACTCCTACAGAATACTTTATACATGATGTTAATCCAAATCAGTATCTGATAGCGTGTCAAAATTGGTTCGATTCAGCATAACTTCTTTTGAAAAAACCTTATACTCTTCTGGGCTGAAGATTTTTCCAAGAATATCTTTCTCTATGATTGGCGAATCTCGCATACCTGCATAATCGCCGAGGCTTGAGTAGGGGTACTTGCCTGCCCATGCATACGCACTGTCAAAATCTTTTAGCGCGCTAGCAGTTCCTCCTTTGTACATCTCAAAGGCATTCTTAACTTGTATATATACGCTTACATATCGCAAGTATTCATCAGTATCAATAGTTTTGGATCGGTATGCTCCTTGAAACAAACCTCCTTTTTCTTTATATTTTTCGTTAAAATGGTTTGCCATACTAGTGCCAAGTTTTTGCATAAAGGTACTGATACCTCCCTTTTTAATTTCTTTAAGTAGTAGGTGAAAATGATTATCCAACAAACAGAAAGAGAGGATCCGAACAATCTTTTGTTGAGGTTGCCAAGATTTCGGACGTTCTAGTGTGTGTGCAATATTTTCATCTATAAGGTCGCGAAACCAGTTGTCTATTCCTTGTTCATTGTTCAAGTGCCGCAACAGGAGTAAAAATCGCCACTGGTCTATTTCGTCTCGAACAATAGGCATGCCACGGACGCCACGCTTCACTATATGCACATACGAACCAACCACATAGGGTTCTTTTCTCATAGTTTGTATACTAGCATAAGTTTCTGTAGAAGTCAGACTCTTACAGATAATGTAGGAGTCTGACTTCTACAGAGAGCTTGGGTAGGGGTGATATCCACAGAAGGGGGGATAAGGAGTTAGACAAGGGTGAGACGTGGGGCGTATAATATCCCCATACTTCAAAAGTATTCCGCTAGCCGTGAGGTGAGCGATTATTAAGGAAGGTCGGCTTTTCTTCTCCCGAAGGAGAAAAAGCAAATATTATCAATAGTTTTAGTAAAAAATGAAAAAATCAAAAGGTTTATTAAAAGGATTTACACTCATTGAACTCTTGGTCGTCATCGCCATCATTGGTATCTTGGCGTCTGTTGTGTTGGCAAGTCTCAATACTGCTCGAGGGAAAGCGGTAGATGCGGCAGTTAAAGCAAACTTGGCACAAATACGAACACAGTCTGCTATTTATTATGACCAAAATGGTCACTACGGCACAGCTAACGTTGCAGCCGCATGTACTGTAGGTGGTGCCACCAATACCTTCTTTACTGATAAAACAGTTGATCAGCAGATAAAAGCCGCCGCCCAGGCGCTTCTAGGTACTACTGGTACTCAAGCTAGCTTTTACTGCTCGGTGATTAATAGTGGTACCAATTCCCCCTCATGGGCAGTAGTAAGCCCAGCTCTTAAGAACCCTGTGACTCCAGGTGCAGGCTGGTGTGTAGACTCAAATGGTGTTGCAAAAGAAGAGGCTAACGCTGCTGCAGCAACAAGTATTTCTAACGGTGTTTGTTTGTAGCACTTTCTTTCTCTAGCCGAAATCTAGTAGAAAAAAGCCCTCCACATCTCGGAGGGCTTTTTGCTTGTGTGTATGGTACAATTTTTGTACACTAAAGTTAGTATTTTCTTACACGAGATGGCTTGTATGAACGCTATCGCCCACGCAAAATTTTTTTTACTACTCCTGCTTACTCTCTTTGCGGTATCTTTTCCGAGTATGGTGTTTGCTGGACCAGTCCCTGATGGAGGAGTTTGCACGGTTAACACCAATTGCCAGAATTATCCAGTATCTGGGTGCTGGTATCGTGGGGGCGGTCCTCCTAATATTTTTTATTGCGGGCAACCACTGACCGCTTCGTGCTCTGTTGCTCCTACGACCATCAAAGCTGGCCAATCAGCGACGTGGGCCGCTCAAAAGCAAGGCGGTTTTGGCTCTTATACCACCGTATACTCTTGGACCGATAACAGTGGTCCAGGTGGAGCTTTTGTAGATATTGGGTCCACGGCAAATGTCACCAAAACGTATAATACGGGAGGTACTTTTACTGGTAAGGTCGCAGTCAATTTTGGCCCCAGTCAACAAGTTTCATGTCAAGTTAGCCCTAACCTTACGGTAACCAAACTTCCAAATGGAGATAGTTGTACGCTTGATAGCCAGTGTCAGAGTGGCAACTGCAAAAATGGAAACATCTGCGCGGCGCAGGCGATGGGTTCTCTGACTGCTTCTAAGACGGCAGGGGGGACTTATTCCACTTCACTAATCATTGATAATATAGAAGACGAGCGCGCATTTCTTGCGTGGGATTTTCAAAATGTTAATGGCGGTTCTTGTAATCTTTCAAAAGACGGAGTTCTTTCGGGATCACCAGGTCGCGATCCCAAAAAAAGCGGTGTTAATACGGGGACATTGAATAAGGACACCACATTTGAAATGGCATGCACATGGGGGAGTGCAGGGACATCTATTTCACAAAGTATAGAGATTAGAGTTATGAATCGCAACAATAACCTTCCTTGCGATAATAATAACCAGTGCAACAGCACGTATTGTGACTTAAGCGCTGGAATTTGTAAGATTAAACCTCAGGCGCCGTCGTTTACCTTCGTTGGAGCCACAATCCCCGTTACGTATAATGGAAACATAACGCTCACATGGTCTAGTGTTACGAATGCAACCGAATGTCATGCCACGGGCGACTGGAGCGGAGACAAAGCTATAGCTGGTGGTTCTGACACGCTCGGTCCACTAATCTCCCCCAAAACATACACACTTACTTGTACGGGTCCTGCTGGTGGCAGCACTTCACACTCGGTAACCGCAAGCGTTACTTCACCAGCCTGTACGGGTTACAATGTAACTGCATGGGGTCCTTGTAGTGCCAGTGGTTCCCAGACGGCAAAAACCTATACTTATATTCCTGCTGGATGCAGAGGTAGCCCCACTACACCTATCCCGACACAAACCTGCACACCGCCAAGTATTCAATGTAGTTGGGCATATTCCTCGTATGGCTCCTGTGACCCAACGACCTCGACGCAAACGCGAACCGCGACAAAAACTCCGGCGGGATGCAATGTTGACCCCGTTGCGGCAGCGGTAACTTCGAAGCCTTGCACTCCAACATGCAACATCTCCTATTCACCCTGGAGTTCTTGCACAGGTACAGGTGGTAACCGCACTAGAACAGAAACCTCCAGAACTCCCGCAGGTTGTTCTGCGACTGCGGTGCTAGAAGAAGCGTGTATAGGCGGGTATGACACCGTCGGTGGGACGCCGGGCCACATCACAGACCCGCTTGGCGGCCTTACCATCACTCAATTTGTGGAAAAAGCGCTGAAGGCATTTGTGGATTTGCTGATTCCTATCATTGTCATTTTTTACCTCATTACGGGTTTGATGTTCATCACCGCGCGTGGCAATCCTGAAAAACTGAAAGTCGCGAAAACCGCTCTCTTGTATGTAACCATTGGCGCGGCCGTCGTGCTGGGTGCGTGGGTATTGGCCCAAATGATTGACGCTACCGTCAAGGCGGTTACTCAGCCGTAGTAGAGGTTTCTGGAAAGTCTGACTTTCCAAAACCCGATTTTATGCACAATCCACTTGGCTCTACAACCTTAGTTCAATTTCTCGCTCTGGCACTCAAGGCCTTTGTGGATATTTTATTGCCGGTGCTGGTTATCTTCTACATTGCTACCGGCCTGTTGTTCATTTCCGCACGCGGGAATCCGGAAAAACTTAAGCTCGCGAGAGCGGCACTCTTATACATAAGCATTGGCGCGGCGATAGTGCTCGGCGCGTGGGCAGTGACCGAAATGATTTCTGCAACCATCGGCGCCATTTCCACCCCATAAAGTCACATTTGCAGAAGTCTGACTTCTACAGATGTGGCCGATATGCTTCCCGCGCGGCCGCGTCTGTTGATATCAGGGAGAGTCCTTGATATTACAATAGAGAAGCTTCTATGGCTGGTATACTATAGTGATGCTTTTTCTGTATCTTATGTACGCTACGGTGCTTGGAGCCGCCATTGGCAGTTTTTTGAATGTAGTCATCTATCGTTTGCACAGCGGCCGTACACTCGCGGGCCGCTCGGCTTGTCTTTCCTGCGCGCGGTGCCTCCCGTGGTACGACCTTCTACCCGTTATAAGTTTTATAGCGATGCGGGGTAAGTGTCGCGCGTGCCGTGGCAGGATTTCTTGGCAATACCCGCTGGTTGAATCGCTCACTGCGGTTGTATTTTTTCTTTCCGTCCTCGTATTCTTGCAGAGCCCGATTGGCCTTCTCACTGTTTTACAGCTTTCATTTCGTCTTGTGGTCTGGCCGATTCTCATCGTCATTCTTTTCTACGATCTGCGACACAAGATTATTCCGGATGGGTTCGTCTTTTGTTTTGTTGGACTCGCGCTGTTGTATCAGGTAGTGGCCGCATTGGTCATCGGTTTTGATAGATTTTTTATTTCTGATATCCTCTCCGGCCCTTTGTTGTTCATGTTTTTTTTCTTGCTGTGGTTTTTTTCAAAAGGCCGTTGGATGGGGTTTGGTGACGCTAAACTGGCGCTTGGCATGGGCTTTTGGTTGGGGCTCGGGGGCGGCATCTCGGCTACGGTGTTCGGTTTCTGGTCCGGGGCGCTCGTGGGGATTTTGCTTATCGCATTTTTCTCGCTTCATGCGCGTCGTACTCGTTTGAACGGAGGTCTGAAAAAAGTTACTATGAAAAGTGAGGTGCCGTTTGCGCCCTACCTTATCGCCGGCGTATTTGCGGTGGAGTTTCTTCATTTTTCGCTTTTCAATCTTGTTTGGCTTTTGAACATATGAAACCGATACGCATTATGCTACACGCTCTTCGCCGTCTGATCTCCCCTAGGCTTAACCCTGTAGTGAATGTTGGTTTTGCGCGCTGCAATACGGGTGTGGGTTTACCCCGCACCACTTTTACGCGGCGCAAACGTGGTGCGGGGTTCACCATCGTTGAGCTTTTAGTGTCGCTGGTGATTATTACTATCATTACCGCGATTGTAAACACGGGTCGAGCCCAATATGAAAACAGTCTATTATTGACCAACCTTTCCTATGACATTGCGCTGGCTATTCGGGAAGCTCAGGTCTATGGGGTAAATGTGCGTGAAAGTGGAGCTGGCTCGTTATTGTTTGAGACAGGATATGGGGTTCACTTTGACACGGCCGCCCCAACCACTTTCACGCTGTTTGCGGACAAAAGTGAGACATCGGGAAGGGAGTCTTTGGTTGACCATCGTTATGTTGAAGGCGAGAAGGTTCGTGAGTATACGATCAAGTACAACAATACTATCTTTGCGTTGTGCACGGTTCTTCTTGGTGGCACAGCCTGTAATCCGACAACTATCTTAGACATCACTTTCCACCGGCCGGACCCGGACGCGTGTTTTAGTCCCGATGGTAAAGCATTCTTAACAAAAGCAAAAACAGCAACCCCCGATTGTGTCAGCCTGACCAAAAACATTGAAGCTCGGATTACGGTGAAAGCGGCGAATGGAAATGTTCGCTGTGTGCGTGTATTTACCACGGGACAAATTCAAATTACGCCAACATGCAGCTGATTAAAGGAACAAAAGGGTTTATCCAGCACCACTTTTTGCGCGCCACTAAAAGTGGTGCTGGATTTTCTACGGTTGAAATGCTCGTTGCAGTCGCTTTGTTTACCATGGTGGTGCTTATGTCTATCGCCTCCATGATTACCATGATTGATGCGAACCAAAAAGCCCGTTCGGTAAAAGTGGTCGTTGATAACTTGCACTTTGTCATTGAAGAAATAGCGAGAGACTTGCGTCTTGGCAGTAAGTATTATTGTGCGTCTGCCCCTACGTCGGCCAGCATGAATGCAACACGAGATTGTCCATACAATAATAATAGTGGCGGTGGTGGCGATAATCTTGTTGCTTTTCGTGACCGAAATTCACAAGCCCTGTTCTATTGGTATGACGCTTCTGGGAATAATAACAATGGGTGCATAAAAAAGAAGGCACCCGGTACACTATGGACTAATTACAGTGATACTGGAAGCGGATATACGTGCATTACCTCGTCCGATGTTAAGATTAATTTTGTGCGTTTTTACGTATACAACACTGCGGCTCCCTCTTCTGGGAATTTAGCCGCGCAGCCTTTCGTGATCGTCGCTATCAAAGGTACGGTGGGGACTAAGGTATCAACACAAACATCGTTTAGCATTATGACTTCATTAAGCCAGCGCATTCCACACGATGCAGAATAAATACTTACAAAAAAACTGTTCGCGGCTTCAGGCGGGGTTTATCCAGCACCACTTTTATAGCGGCTATAAAAGTGGTGCTGGATTTACGCTTGTTGAGACACTCTTAGCTATCGCCATTCTTTCCATGGCGATAGTGGCGCCGCTTGGCATCGCGTCTAGCGGAATTACCGCGGCAACCACCGGCAAAGACCGCCTCATTGCGATTGAGCTTGCGCAAGACGCTATTGAAACTATTAGAAACATCAGAGACCAAAACCGCCTAAGGGGAGATTCATGGCTTTCCGGTCTTGATGAATGCGTATCTCCTAAATTCTGCGTTGTTGATTCTCTACCATCTTTTGGTAATAATAATATTATAAAATCCTCCGGTAAGGGCGCGTTAAGAATACAAAAAGACGATGGTCTCTACGGCTACCAACCTGGCAATGGTTGGTCTGATTCACCGTTTAGTCGCTCCGTTGTCGTGACGGAGATTTCAGCAAACAAAGAAATACGTGTTGTCGCGACGGTCACCTGGAAGACTATTTTCACCACGAAGAGCGTGGTACTGGTGAGTCATTTAATGAAGTGGTAATCATGTTTTTCCACCACTATACTCTATACCCTAATTCCTATATCCTGCGCGTTTCGCGAGGCTTCACTCTCTATTACGCGATACTGTTTGGCAGTCTAATTCTCTCCGTTGGGGCGTCTATGCTCAATCTGTCTTTGAAAGAATTTCTCCTTTCGTCCGCGCTGCGGGAATCCGAGTACGCGTTTTTCGCCGCTGATTCCGGGACCGAATGCGCGCTGTACTGGGATTTGCATGGGTGGCAATCGGGGTCTAATACGCTGAAGGTATTCCAAGTCTCAAGTACAGCGGATCCCACGGATGTGAATTACGTCGCGCCGGAAAATAAAAACAATATAACGTGTGACGGAACCGGAGGCGCGGGAGGGGTCAGTGCGGCTGTGACGGATTCAGGCACTGATTTTGCCATCACGCGCTTAACATACAATGTCAATCAAACGTATTGTACGGTTGTTGAAGTCGCCAAAAGAGTCAGTTCTCTTGACGGCAGTATTTCTACCACCATAACGGCTCGAGGGTATAACACTCCTGGGACCGGTACGGGGCTTGCGTTTTGCAATACCGGAAATAGATTGGGCAAAGTTGAGCGTCAGTTTATAACCTACTACTGAAATGCCGAACACGGATGCTATTCCCCAAGAAGTTAAAGCTCGCGTGAAGAGTCTCCGTCAGGCGATTGAGAAATATCGTTATGACTACCATGTGCTTGATAGAGAAACAATAACGCCTGCGGCGCTGGATTCACTGAAGAACGAATTAGTCAAATTGGAGCACGCGTACCCCGCGCTCGTTACGAGCGACTCTCCGACACAGCGCATCGGGGGGAAACCGTTGCCAGAATTTGTAAAGGTTATACATAAGGTAGCGCAGTGGTCATTCAATGATGCGTTTACCGAAGAAGATATTAGAGAATTTGACGCTCGTGTAAAACGGTTTTTACTGTCAAGGTTGAACCTTGACAGTAAACCGAGTTACGTCTGTGAATTAAAGATTGACGGGCTTAAGATCATTCTTGAGTATGAAAAAGGAATGTTTGTGCGTGCGGCAACGCGCGGTGACGGAAAGGTGGGAGAGGATGTTACGGGAAATGTAAAAACTATAGAAGCAGTACCACTACGGCTTTCGCGCGACATTGATATCATTGTAGAAGGTGAAGTGTGGCTCCCCAAGAGTCGGTTGACCACGCTCAACCGTGAACAGAAAAAGGCGGGGCTACCTCCCTTTGCCAATCCTCGCAATGTCGCGGCGGGTTCTATACGCCAGCTGGATCCAAAAATCTCCGCCTCACGCAAACTTGAAGTTTTTATATACGATATTGCTGGCGGAAGCGAAAGGAAGCCTGATACGCAGATTGATGAGCTTGAAACATTGCGTGACCTTGGGTTTAAAGTAAATCCTCATTTTAAACAGTGTGTAAACACGGAGGCAATCATTACATACTGGGAAGAGTGGCAAAAACGAGCCCATAAAGAAGATTATCTCATTGACGGTGTGGTCGTGAAGGTAAACGAGCAAAACTTTCAAGAGGTATTAGGCTACACCGGCAAGGCGCCTCGTTTCGGCATCGCGTTTAAATTTCCTGCCGAGCAGGTTACTACCGTTGTGGAAGATATTGTGCTTCAAGTTGGTCGTACAGGGGTGGTGACACCTGTCGCAAATCTCAAACCAGTTTCGGTTGCCGGTTCCACCGTCTCGCGCGCGACGTTACATAATGAAGACGAAATTAAGCGACTGGACGTTCGCATCGGGGATACCGTGATTTTGCAGAAGGCGGGGGATGTCATTCCGGATATCGTCTCGGTGGTCAAAGAGTTGCGCCTCAAAAAAAGTAAACCGTATATATTTCCAACGTATGTCTCGGCTTGCGGAGGTGATGGTCGTATAGAGCGAATAGAGGGCCAAGCGGCGTGGCGTTGCATCAATAAAAATTCTTTTGCACAGTTGGAACGGAAATTTTACCACTTTGTCGGCAAGCATGCGTTGGATATTGAAGGGTTGGGTCCCAAAATCATTGATCTTCTTTTAGAACACAAACTTATTTCTTCGTTTGATGATATTTTTACACTCAAACGCGGGGATCTTTTACAGCTACCGCGTTTTGCCGAACTTTCAGTGGATAACCTTCTTGCCGCGATTGCAAAATCAGAAATCGTGGCGCTCCCCCGTTTTTTGGTTTCGCTTTCCATACCGCAGGTGGGGGAGGAGACAGCAGAAGATGTTGCCGCACACTTCAAGACGTTGGAAGCGATTCACGCCGCTTCGTTTGAACGCCTGGAGGCAATAAATGGAGTTGGCCCCATCGTCGCGCGCTCTATTTGTGACTGGTTTTCGGATAAAGAAAATTCAAGACTGGTAGATCGGTTACTCAAACATGTTCGTATTCAAAAGACTGTCGCGCCCACCAGCGGCATATTTTCAGGTAAAACATTTGTACTGACGGGAACGCTTTCTTCACTTTCGCGTGATCAAGCAAAGGCAAGAATCAAAGCACTTGGAGGAGAGATTTCCGAGTCTGTATCTAAAAAAACAAGTTATGTAGTGGCGGGGGGGAACCCCGGTTCAAAGATTGAAAAAGCAGCTTCTTTAGGAGTGCCAGTTCTTTCGGAAGAGGCATTTTTGAAACTTCTGTAGTAGTGATTTTACAACTTGGAAAAGTACCGTCACGTGCTACTATAGATTTATGTTAAAGCTCACAGACATTGAAAATCTTGCCGCACTTGCGCGGTTGGACATTCCTGCCGAGGAGAAAGAAAGTTTACGCAAAGAGATAGACTCCATTTTGGGATATGTCGGGGAAGTACAGAAACTTTCTGGTGATGTGGTCAAAAAAGAAGCGGGAGATATAAAAAATGTTTTCCGTGAGGATATGAATCCGCATTTGTCGGGAGAATTTACGGAAGACCTGCTTGCTGAAGCCCCACGGTGGCAAGATAATTATATTAAGGTGAAAAAGATATTGTGAGGGTAGAGGGTGTAGGGCACAGGGTATCATTAATGTTGTTTACTAAACCCTAAACCCTAAACCCTAAACCCTAAACCCTAAACCCTAAACCCTAAACCCTTTTACTCTAATGAAAATAGACTTACACAATCTCACCATTACCTCCGCTCACGCGCACCTTACGAAAGGAGACTTTACTGCACGCGAATTGGCAGAGGCATATCTCTCTATTATTGAAAAGAAAAATCACGAGATCAACGCCTATCTTGAAGTATTTGATGATGTGCTTGAGCAAGCAGATGAAGCAGATAAGCGTCTAAAAGCAAAAAAAGATGTACATGTGCTGACAGGCATACCGCTTGCGATGAAAGACAACATTCTCATCAAAGGACGACGTGCCGGTGCGGCATCCAAGATTTTGGAAGGGTATTATGCAACCTATGATGCAACCGTATCGCGCAAACTCAAAGAGGCGGGGGCAGTATTTTTAGGGCGCACCAATATGGACGAGTTTGCGATGGGTGGCTCTACTGAGAACTCCGCGTATGGCCCGACTAAAAACCCCCACGATACATCGCGTGTTCCCGGGGGATCTTCCGGCGGTTCAGCTGCCGCAGTTTCTATGAATGGCGCGCTTGCAGCTCTCGGTTCTGACACTGGAGGTTCTATACGACAGCCAGCTTCATTTTGTGGTCTGGTGGGGCTCAAGCCAACTTACGGTAGTGTATCCCGCTATGGTCTTATGGCGATGGGCTCGTCTTTGGATGTAATTGGACCGTTTGCTAAAACTGTTGAAGATGCTCAAATTATTTTTGATGCGATACATGGTAAAGATCCGCTTGATAGCACAACGATTTCAGAAAATACCTACGGTGTAAAAACTTTGCCCAAGAAATTTGTTGTTGGAGTTCCGTATGATTTTGCACTTGGAGAAGGCTTGCATAAAACCAGTGCGGAAAATTTCAAAAAAAATATTCAACACCTTGAGGCAGCGGGTTGTGAGATTAGAGAGGTAGCTCTTCCTAATATCAAATATTCTTTAGCGTCTTACTATATTATTATTCCAGCGGAAGTTTCCTCTAATGTGGCACGATATGACGGGGTAAAATTTGGAGCTCTTGAAGAGGGGAAAGATTTACTGGGAGATTATCTTTTAACTCGTGGGCGTTTGTTTGGTAAAGAAGTTCGTAGACGCATTATCCTCGGCACCTATGTGCTCTCAGCAGGTTACTATGATGCCTATTACGGTAAGGCAGTTGCGGTTCGCAGTTTGATTAGGGCAGACTTTAAAAAAGTCTTTGACAGCGGGGTCCATGCAGTTGTGACTCCCACCGCGCCCTCTCCCGCTTTTAAAATTGGTGAAAAGACCGGTGATCCTCTGCAGATGTATCTAGAAGACATTTTTACAGTACCTGCCAATGTTGCTGGTATTCCCGCGATCTCTATTCCGTCAGGAACAGCGGATATAGACAGTAAGAAACTCCCACTCGGTGTGCAGTTTATGGCGGCGCACGGGCAGGAACAACTGCTCTTTGAAATAGGCAAGAAATTTGAGAAAATGAGGGGATAGCTATGGCTGAAAAAAAAGGACCCCCCAAAAAAAACGAAAGAGCGTCTCGGCCCCCCTCAAGTGACCAGAGAACTTCTCGCGCTACGCCCCGCCAGAGTGGTGAAGACAAAGTGACCGAGATTCTTTTTCTCGCCTTGGTCGGAGTGGCGATTGTGACCAGTCTGGCAAATTTCACGCGAGGGCCGGTTGTGCGAGGACTCTATGTCAGCTTGTTTCACCCGACCGCGCTTTCCTACTATGATTCTGCAACAGGTGCGAAGGTTTACGTTTCTATCGCTGAAGGGAATGTCCGCGATGCACCGGGAGGAATTCGAATCGGTTCGCAGGAGGCTGGCGCTCGCGGCACAATTATGAGTGGTCCCCAAACTGCGGACGATCTGCGTTTTTGGGAGGTTGACTTTGCGTCAGGCCCCGATGGGTGGGTGAATGAGATAGAAATACAGCTTCTGAAACCTCCGACGTTTGTATCTCGGGTCGTTTCGGGTACCATCACGCTCTTTACGTTTGCCTCAACACTCCTCTCACTCTTGTTTCTCACGGGTATTATTTACGCACTGGTTCGTATCAGTCAGGTTATCGCCGTGCAACACACGCGTGAAAAGAGTAAAGAAAATCCGGTGCATGCCGCGGGTGCTACACAAGACCACGAGAACCGTCGGTGGGAGAAGGTTATTGCGCATGTGCAGTCTGAAGCCCCCGCTGATTGGCGGCTCGCTATTTTGGAAGCAGACATTATTCTTGCAGAATTATTAGATAGAATGGGTTATATCGGGGAAAATGTTGGTGAGAAGCTCAAACGTATTGAGAAGAGCGATTTTGAAACCATAGACGATGCATGGGAGGCACACAAGGTTCGCAATCAGATTGCGCACCAAGGGTCAGATTATGTGCTTTCTAAACGAGAGGCGCAACGGGTGATTTCTTTGTACGCGAATGTGTTTAGGGAATTTCGCTACATTTAAAATCGAGTGGTATTTTAAGGGGGGCTATGTACCGAATCTTCCGGCTAGAGATGCGATTGAGCCCATTATTTTTCTGCGTAGATTCGTTCCACGTCTCACTTTTACCCTAAGAGTCCCAAAATATTCATCATGGTTGGAATAATGTTTACGCGTCTTTGTTTTTACGAGGCTCGTTTTGCTGAATTGTGATAATGATATGTCAGTTTGTTTTGACCAGTAGGCTAGTATTGTTTGCTCCCGTGGTCTATGTTGTCCGTATATTGTATATTTTCTTAGGGTGCTGTATGCTGAGTTTCGCGGGGTAGAGTAACAGTAATTCGTCAGGCTCAAATGGGCTCATGCGACAGTAATGTTGTATGGAAAACTCGTCAAATTCGGTGAAGCCTTCTCTGTACAAACAGAATGGTAATACCGAGCCAAGCTTCAATTTTTGAATAAGGTGTAGAGACTAGACGGCGAGTATCCCAAAAGTTTTTAAGGGATAAAGGTATAGTCCAGACCACGAATCCGTTTTAGGCGGAGCGATGAAAATCGAAGTGGATTGCATAACCTGAAGATCCTGGTGCAAATCCAGGCCCCGCAATACGATAGTAGTCTTTTTTGTTCGGTGTTGATTACTCGCTTTCTTTCTTTGTGAACGGTGTTACTATAAGTGTATAAGAGTTTAATAAAAATATTATGTCAGACGTTCAATTTAACGAGAATCAAGACTTGTACCAGTTTCGTTCGAGATCGATTCTTGGAAGTGCACAAACACCAAAACTTGCGTCACTCTTGATAAGGACAGGTATTGTCAAAAATGAGCGTGCTGCGGGGAGACTCCTTATCGTCATTATGATTGTTTCCTTCGCGCTCTCATTTTATTTCTTTGTGTCCACGGCTTCCGTGTAAAGGAGCCTCTTTTTCTTATAGACTTTTAAATCATAGAGGATTGGGGTTGCGGTTCGTGTCTCTCCGGATTGTTTTCTCGGTGTCTGTATATTATAGTCTGTAAGCCGCCGGGGTAGCTCAGTTGGCTAGAGCGAGAGATTTACCCGAACAACTTTTCAAAGAGAGCTTGATACGTAGTAGGTCTTGAGGGTATGCACCGTCAGCGGTGGTTAAGAAAGAGTTGGGAAAAGTTGCGCGGGTGGACCCGATCAAATTTTGTCGAGGTAGCTCAATGGTGGAGCAGGCGTTTCATAAGCGCCCGGTTGTGGGTTCGATTCCCACCCTCGACATCGTATTACAAAATTTGCACGGGCGAGTAAGCCCAAGGTCGCGAGTTCGATCCTCGCCCCCGGCATAATCGTATAGTATTTTTGTTAGGGCAAGTAAGCCGTAAACAGTGGTTCAATTCCACTCACCGGCATTTTGTAACTTTTTGATACGAGGGAAGGTTATCATCTATATGATTGAACAAACTGCGCGCCAGGTCTTTTTTGTCTGTCTATATCCTTGTGCTACACTTGTTCTTTTTTTTATTTGGAATGGCGGGCCTGCTTCTCGAGTGTGGTTTCAATTAGCAGCGAGTTTATTTGTCATAGGACTTGCCGCATTTCTCACATGGTTCACCTTTTGTATGTCGCGAGCTATTCAGGACCATTCAGTATTCAAGAATAGTAAGTAGTACTTTACAATTAAGTTATACAAGTGATAGTCTGTGAAAAGAAAGGATTCATATGCCTGCAAAATTCTGGAGTGACGAACGTCGGTATGGGCAACTGCGATCCAAAGGTATCCCAGACAATCCTCCTCTTCGGACGTCGTGGGGGACCGTTGTTGCGTTCCTACTTCTCGGTATCTGCAATCTTGTTTTGTTACCACACTGTGTAACGTGTTGGTGGCAGAGACATCGCCCCAAGCGGCCTCGGTAGGCCGTTTTCTTTCAACTTGTTTGGTTAGAATAATCTCCTGTCACGAAGTATCATAATCCTATGCCTATATACCGAAGAGTAAATAAAGAATTTTTCAAGAAATGGACTCCGGAAATGTTCTACATTCTTGGATTTTTTGCAGCGGATGGTTACATAACGGTTAATCGGCGTGGCGGTCAGTTTTGGTGTATTCAAATTACTGACAAGAAATTACTTGAACAGATAAAAAAGACAATTGATGCCGAACATAAAATCAGTATTCGTCTAGGAACTGGAAACAGAAGTGATTTATATCGTTTGCAAATCGGAAGTATTGAAATGTGCAATGACTTGAGGAAACTCGGTTTTAATGACAACAAGACTGAGCATCTCTCACTTCCTCATGTGCCAGCTAAGTACCTCTCGCATTTTGTGCGCGGATATTTTGATGGAGATGGAAACGTCTGGATAGGGTATATTCATAAAGAAAGAATTAAAAGACTTCGAACAATACGCACAATATTTACTTCATGTTCTGGAAAATTTTTAGCTGTTCTTAAACAAAAATTGGAAGAGCAGGGCATTAAGAAAGGCACGATAAGGAAAGAAAAAGGTAGCTATTCTCGTCTCACGTATAGTATGTATGGTTCTTTGAGTTTGTATGATTTTATGTATAATAGTTCTATTCTTAAAGACAGTATCTTTTTGCAAAGAAAGAAATCTATTTTTGAGAAGTATAAGAGTTTGCGGGCGTAGCTGTTTTGGCTAGCCCAAAGCTTAATATGCGGGCGTAGCTGTTTTGGCTAGCCCAAAGCTTAATATGCGGGC